>NZ_JAKGBH010000015.1:0-95095 GCF_021532515.1 Pseudoalteromonas sp. PAST1
TATTAACACTTAACCTTTCCTCCTTACTGAAAGTGCTTTACAACCCGAAGGCCTTCTTCACACACGCGGCATGGCTGCATCAGGCTTGCGCCCATTGTGCAATATTCCCCACTGCTGCCTCCCGTAGGAGTCTGGGCCGTGTCTCAGTCCCAGTGTGGCTGATCATCCTCTCAAACCAGCTAGGGATCGTCGCCTTGGTGAGCCATTACCTCACCAACTAGCTAATCCCACTTGGGCTAATCTTATGGCGTGAGGCCCGAAGGTCCCCCACTTTGGTCCGTAGACATCATGCGGTATTAGCAGTCGTTTCCAACTGTTGTCCCCCACCATAAGGCATATTCCCAAGCATTACTCACCCGTCCGCCGCTCGTCAGCAGAGTAGCAAGCTACTCTCTGTTACCGCTCGACTTGCATGTGTTAGGCCTGCCGCCAGCGTTCAATCTGAGCCATGATCAAACTCTTCAATTAAAAGTTTTTTGTTTGAAGTAAACTTCAAACCATGCTCAATGAATTCTGTATAAATTGACTATATAGTCACTCATAAGAAATTGAGACTCTAAATTTGTTTGCTCCACTTAATAAACTAAGCTTCGCTGTTAGAACTCAACCTGTACGAGTGCCCACACAGATGATTGCTTTATATTGTTAAAGAACGTTTGAGATACTTTTGCGTCTCAAGGGCTGTGCATTCTACGCAAGCCGTTATTTTTGTCAACACTTAATTTTGAGAAAAGTTTATTTTTTCAAAACTCAGTTTTACTTGACTCAACCAACTCGTCGTTTTGCTTTTTTGTAAGCAGTCCGCCGTGTCGGTGGATGCGCATTATAGGGAGATCCGAATTGAGATCAACTGTTTTTTGAAGTTTTTATGAAAAAAATGACTGTTCGCGCAAAATACGAACGAAACGAGTGAAAATAGCACTAAATTACTCGTATTATGGCTATTTAGGCAGTGTTTTTTATAAATGAGCTTGTATTTAAGTTGTATAGAAGGTGATTTAACTATAAAAGAACGCGAATTGATCTTTATATGTGATCTTAATTGCTGGGTGCTAGGTGCTAGATGCTAGGTGTTAGGTGCTTCAAGATTGCATGGTAATGTTTGGGGTTGATAGAGCTGTTTTATTGATAGTGAATTTTTAGTAGTGAATTTTAGAAAGTAAAAAGCCGAGCATAAGCTCGGCTTTTTGGTGTCTTTACGACTTACTCTGCAGACTGCGCGTCTTCTTGAACTTCTTCGTTTGTCGCTGGGCGACCAACTAGTTCAATATAAGCCATTGGTGCATTATCACCAGCACGGAAGCCACACTTAAGAATACGAGTGTAACCACCAGGACGGTCTGTATTACGTGGACCGATTTCGCTGAATAATTTACCAACTACTTCATTATCACGCGTGCGAGCAAACGCTAAACGGCGGTTTGCTACACTGTCAGTCTTAGCCAGTGTGATTAAAGGTTCAATTACACGGCGCAACTCTTTAGCTTTAGGCAAAGTTGTTTTGATGATTTCATGTTTCACCAAAGAACCAGCCATGTTGCTGAACATCGCTTTGCGATGGCTGCTGTTACGGTTTAATTGACGACCACTCTTACGATGGCGCATGACCCTATCCTTCTAACTAAACTAATATAGTGATTTAGATTATTCAGCTAGGCTTGCAGGCGGCCAATTTTCTAGGCGCATACCTAGAGAAAGACCACGTGAAGCTAGCACGTCTTTAATTTCAGTTAGAGACTTCTTACCTAAGTTAGGCGTTTTAAGAAGCTCAACTTCAGTGCGCTGAACTAAATCACCGATATATTGAATTTGCTCGGCTTTCAAACAGTTTGCTGAACGTACTGTTAGCTCAAGATCATCAACTGGACGAAGCAGAATAGGATCGAATTCTGGCTTCTCTTCTTTCTCTTCTGGCTCAGTTACATCACGTAAATCTACGAATGCATCTAATTGCTCAGCTAAGATAGTAGACGCACGGCGGATCGCTTCTTCAGGATCTAGAGTGCCGTTTGTTTCCATATCAATGATTAACTTGTCTAAGTCTGTACGTTGCTCAACACGGGCTGATTCAACCGAGTACGCAATACGTTCAACTGGGCTGAATGATGCATCAAGCAGCAGACGACCAATTGGACGCTCATCGTCATCAGAGGATAAACGACTAGATGCCGGCACATAACCGCGACCGCGCTCAACACGAATACGCATGCTGATCTCGCTGCTATCTGTCGTAAGGTGACAGATAACGTGATCTGGGTTGGCGATAGTTACATCACCATCGTGCTGAATATCAGCCGCAGTCACAGGGCCTACACCAGATTTAGTCAGGGTCAGAAAAACTTCATCTTTGCCTTCTAAAGTTACTGCTAGACCTTTAAGGTTTAACAGAATTTCAATGATGTCTTCTTGTACGCCCTCTTTCGCGCTGTACTCATGCAATACACCGTCGATTTCTACTTCAGTTACTGCACATCCAGGCATAGATGATAACAGTATACGGCGTAAGGCATTACCCAAAGTGTGACCAAAGCCACGCTCTAATGGTTCTAAAACTACTTTAGAACGCGTTGGGTTGATAGCGTCGATATCGACTAACCTTGGTTTTAGGAATTCGGTAACAGAACCCTGCATTTTATCCTCTCTTAACTCTTAACTTTACTTAGAGTAAAGTTCGACGATTAGTTGTTCGTTAATGTCCGCAGACAGATCTGAACGCTCAGGTAGGCGCTTGAAGCTACCTTCCATTTTCTTACCGTCAACTTCAACCCAAGTCGGCTTTTCACGTTGCTCAGCCAACTCTAGAGCAGCGATGATACGTGCTTGTGTTTTTGACTTCTCACGAATTACAACAGTATCTTCTGGAGTAATTACGTATGAAGGAATGTTCACAACACGACCATTAACTAAAATCGCTTTGTGGCTTACTAACTGACGTGCTTCAGCGCGTGTGCTAGCAAAACCCATGCGATATACAACATTGTCTAAACGTTGCTCTAAAAGCTGTAACAAGTTTTCACCTGTATTACCTTTAAGGCGAGCAGCTTCTTTGTAGTAGTTACGGAATTGCTTTTCTAATACACCGTAGATACGACGTACTTTTTGCTTTTCACGTAGCTGTAAACCGTAATCAGATAAGCGACCTTTACGAGCGCCGTGCTGACCAGGTGCAGTCTCAAGTTTACACTTAGAGTCGATAGCTCTTACGCCGCTCTTAAGGAACAGGTCAGTACCTTCACGACGACTCAGCTTGAGCTTAGGGCCCAAATATCTTGCCATGTTATTTCTCCTAACCTATTGTTAAACGCGACGTTTCTTCGGTGGACGACAACCATTATGAGGGATTGGCGTCACGTCAGTGATGTTGGTGATACGGTAACCAGCAGCATTCAAAGCACGTACAGCAGATTCACGACCTGGACCTGGACCTTTGATGAAAACTTCTAGATTTTTTAAACCGTATTCTTGAGCAGCAGTACCTGCACGCTCTGCAGCAACCTGAGCCGCGAATGGAGTAGATTTACGTGAACCACGGAAACCTGAACCACCTGCTGTTGCCCAAGATAGTGCATTACCTTGACGGTCGGTAATTGTTACAATAGTGTTGTTGAAAGAAGCATGAACGTGAGCCATACCATCAGCAACTTGCTTTTTAACCTTCTTACGACGAATTGGTGCTTTAGCCATAATCTACCCCACCTTATTTCTTGATAGGCTTGCGAGGACCCTTACGAGTACGCGCGTTAGTCTTAGTACGTTGACCACGTAGTGGTAACGAACGACGGTGACGTAGGCCACGGAAACAACCAAGGTCCATAAGGCGCTTGATATTTAATGTAACTTCACGACGAAGGTCACCTTCTACAGTGTACTTGCCAACTGCTTCACGCAATACGTCAAGTGTTTCGTCTGAAAGTTCACCGATTTTTGTGGTCTCGGCGATACCAGTCGCTGCTAAGATAGCCTTAGAGCGAGTCTTACCTATGCCATAAATAGCAGTTAAACCGATAACTGCGTGTTTATGATCAGGGACGTTAATGCCAGCGATACGGGCCACTAACACATCTCCTATATTTGAATTTGGTAATCATCTGTTTGAAAAGCCCGTAAGGATACTCAAACGAAGACCAAATCACAACTAAAAACACAGGCCGAGTAAATAACTCAGCCTGCACGACTGTTTAATTAGCCTTGCCTTTGCTTGTGCTTAGGCTCACTGCAAATTACGCGTACTACACCAGCACGTTTAATAACTTTACAGTTACGGCATATTTTCTTAACGGAAGCACGTACTTTCATTGCTCAACTCCGTAAAATGACCTTATCGACCGTAGCCTTTAAGGTTTGCTTTTTTCAGCACAGAATCATACTGATGTGACATCAGATGCGTCTGTACTTGTGCCATAAAGTCCATGATTACAACAACGATAATCAAAATTGATGTACCGCCGAAATAGAATGGCGTTTGCCATGCCATAGTCATGAATTCGGGCACCAGACAGATAAAGGTTATATACAAAGCACCTGCCAATGTCAGGCGTGTCATCACTTTATCAATGTATTTAGATGTCTGCTCACCTGGACGAATACCTGGGATAAATGCGCCAGATTTTTTCAGGTTATCTGCTGTTTCACGCGGGTTAAATACCAACGCGGTGTAGAAAAAGCAGAAGAAGATAATAGCCGCAGCTAAAACCATCGCATATAAAGGTTGACCTGGAGTCAACGTTGTAGCGATTGCTTGTAGCACATCAGCGACCGGACCTTCACCCTGGCCGAACCAGCTTGCAATTGTACCAGGGAACAGAATTATACTGCTAGCAAAGATTGGTGGAATAACACCCGCCATGTTTACTTTCAGTGGTAAGTGCGTGCTTTGAGCAGCAAATACCTGACGACCTTGTTGACGCTTTGCGTAGTTAACGACGATACGACGTTGGCCACGTTCAAAGAATACAACTAGGTAAGTAACAGCGAATACGATTACAGCAATCAATAACAGTACAAGTACATTCAGATCACCTTGGCGCGCCATTTCGGCTGTCGAACCAATAGCAGACGGCAGGTTAGCTACAATACCAACAAAAATCAGAACTGAGATACCGTTACCGATACCACGCTCTGTAATTTGTTCGCCCAACCACATTAGGAACATAGTACCAGTTACTAAACTCACTACAGCAGTGAAGTAGAAACCGATACCTGGGTTAACAACTAACCCGTCCATCATGCCCGGTAAGCTGGTAGCAATACCGATTGATTGGATTGTAGCAAGCACAAGCGTGCCGTAGCGTGTGTACTGGCTAATTTTCTTACGCCCTTGCTCACCTTCTTTCTTAAGCTCTATAAACGGCGGATACATATGCGTTAATAGTTGCGTAATAATCGAAGCCGAGATGTACGGCATAATACCCAGTGCTAACACTGAAGCGCGCTCAAGCGCACCACCGCTGAACATGTTAAACATTTCAACAATGGTGCCCTTTTGTTGCTCGAAGAAATCGGCAAGTACAGCGGCGTCAATCCCAGGGATCGGCACGAATGAACCTAGACGGTAAATAATGATAGCACCTAATACAAATAGTAATCGACGCTTCAATTCCGAAAGCCCACTTTGTGCACTTTTCATATCTTGACCTGGTTTAGCCATTAGTACTTCCTTAGTCTTCTACCTTGCCTCCGGCAGCTTCGATAGCTTCGCGAGCACCTTTAGTCACTTTAAGACCTTTAACGGTAACTGCGCGTGAAACTTCGCCAGATTTAACTACTTTAACGAACTGGATGTTCTTTTTAACTAGACCAGCTGCTTGTAACGCGTTTACGTCTACTACATCGCCTTCAACTTTAGCGATTTCAAAAAGGTTAACTTCAGTAGATACTAATGATTTACGTGAAGTGAAACCAAATTTAGGTAGACGACGTTGCATAGGCATTTGACCGCCTTCGAAACCAACGCGTACTTTACCGCCAGAACGTGATTTTTGGCCTTTATGACCACGGCCACCAGTCTTACCAAGACCAGAACCAATACCACGACCTAGACGTTTCTTTTCAGTTTTTGCACCAGCAGCAGGTGAAAGTGTATTCAAATGCATCGAATTAACCCTCAACCTTTACCATGTAAGAAACTTGGTTAATCATACCACGCACACATGCTGTGTCTTCTAACTCAACAGTGTGATTGATACGACGTAGACCAAGACCGCGTAATGTAGCTTTATGCTTCGGTAAACGACCGATAGAGCTCTTTACTTGTGTTACTTTTACAGTTTTATTAGCCATGGTTTACCCCGTGATTTCGTCAACGCTAAGACCACGTTTAGCAGCGATTGACTCTGGAGAGTTCATGTTCTCTAGAGCAGCAATCGTTGCACGAACGATGTTGATCGGGTTAGTTGAACCGTATGCTTTTGACAATACGTTCTGTACACCAGTTACTTCTAGTACTGCACGCATCGCACCACCGGCGATGATACCTGTACCTTCAGAAGCAGGCTGCATGTATACTTTAGAACCCGCGTGGCGACCCTTGATTGGGTGCTGTAGCGTGTTACCGTTAAGGTCTACACTGATCATGTTGCGACGTGCTTTTTCCATTGCTTTTTGAATAGCAGCTGGAACTTCACGTGCTTTACCATAACCAAAACCTACTTTACCTGCGCCGTCACCAACTACTGTTAGTGCAGTGAAGCTAAAGATACGACCACCTTTAACCACTTTAGACACACGGTTTACCGCGATTAGCTTTTCAGCCAAATCAGGCTGTTGTTGCTTTGCTTCTACGTTAGCCATTGTCTACTCCTAGAATTGCAGACCGGCTTCACGCGCTGCATCAGCAAGCGCCTTCACACGGCCGTGATATTTAAAGCCACTGCGATCAAAAGCAATCTTTTCGATGCCTTTGTCAGCTGCACGTTCAGCAACCGCTTTACCAACTGCTTGAGCAGCTGCAACGTTACCTGTGCCTTTAACTGTTTCGCTAATTGCTTTTTCAACAGTAGAAGCAGCAGCCAGTACAGTACCCTCAGCAGTAACTACTTGAGCGTAAATGTGACGTGGCGTGCGGTGGATAACAAGACGCGTTGTGCCTTGTTCAATGTAATTTCTACGAGTGCGCTTAGCACGACGTAGACGAGCTGTTTTTTTATCCATCGTCTTACCTTACTTCTTCTTAGCCTCTTTGCGGCGTACATTCTCGTCCGCGTAACGAACACCTTTACCTTTATAAGGCTCAGGTTTACGGTATGCACGGATGTTAGCAGCTGTTTGACCAACTAACTGCTTGTCTACGCCCTTAACTAGAACTTCTGTTTGGCTTGGTGTTTCAATCGTAATACCTTCTGGTACTTCGAAATTCACTGGGTGTGAGAAACCAAGAGTTAAGTCTAATACTTTGCCCTTAGCTGCTGCACGATAACCAACACCTACTAACTGAAGTTTCTTCTCGTAACCTTCATGCGTACCAACAACCATGTTGTTGATTAGAGCGCGAGCAGTACCTGCTTGTGCCCATGCATTAGCTACGCCTTCACGAGGTAAAGTTGTAATAACGTTGTCGTTAACTTGTACTTCAACAGCGTCGTTGATAGTACGAGTTAATTCACCGTTTTTGCCTTTAACTGTGATGTCCTGGCCTTTTAATGTAACTTCTACACCGGCAGGAACATTGATTGGTGCCTTTGCTATGCGAGACATAGTTCCCCTCCGATTAAGCTACAAAGCCAATGATCTCACCACCAACGCCGGCACTACGTGCTGCGCGGTCTGTCATTAGGCCTTTAGAAGTTGATACGATAGCGATACCAAGACCACCCATTACCTTTGGTAATTCGTCACGTTTCTTATAGATACGTAGACCAGGGCGGCTAACACGCTGGATGTTTTCAATAACAGCTTTGCCTTCGAAATATTTTAAATCGATAGAAAGCTCAGGCTTCGCTTCACCGCTTACAGCGTAATCTGCGATATAACCTTCATCTTTTAATACTTTAGCTACTGCTACTTTCAGTTTTGAAGTTGGCATCGTTACTGATACTTTCTTCGCTGACTGACCGTTACGGATACGTGTAAACAAATCCGCAATAGGATCTTGCAAGCTCATAGTCTTACTCCCGTGATACTATTACCAGCTAGCCTTTTTAAGGCCAGGAATTTCACCGCGCATAGCTGCTTCGCGAACTTTAATACGGCTCATGCCGAATTTGCGAAGGTAACCATGTGGGCGGCCCGTAACGTTACAACGATTACGTTGACGTGAAGAGCTAGAATCACGTGGTAAAGCTTGTAGCTTTAATACCGCGTCCCAACGATCATCGTCAGATGTATTAACATCACTGATGATAGCTTTTAGTGCCGCACGCTTTTCAGCGAACTGAGCAACTAATTTCGCACGCTTTGCTTCGCGCGCTTTCATAGAATTCTTTGCCATAACCCTACCCTTATTTCTTGAATGGGAAGTTAAACGCTTCTAACAACGCACGGCCTTCATCATCTGTTTTCGCAGAAGTAGTGATTGTGATATCTAAACCGCGAACACGGTCTACTTTATCATAATCGATTTCTGGGAAGATGATTTGCTCACGTACGCCCATGCTGTAGTTACCACGTCCATCAAAAGACTTAGCACTTACACCACGGAAGTCACGGATACGTGGGATAGCGATTGAAACCAAACGCTCAAAAAAGTCCCACATACGCTCGCCACGTAGGGTTACTTTACAACCAATTGGGTAACCTTCACGCACTTTGAAGCCAGCAACTGATTTGCGTGCTTTAGTGATTAGAGGTTTCTGACCAGAGATTGCTTCTAGATCCGCAACAGCGTTATCTAGGATCTTCTTGTCAGCTAGAGCTTCGCCCACACCCATGTTTAATGTGATCTTTTCGATCTGAGGGACTTGCATGACAGAGCTGAAACCAAACTTCTCTTGAAGCTCAGCAACTACTTTGTCTTTATATACTTCATGCAGTTTCGCCATCATTCTACTCCAACTATTAGATAGTTTTACCAGTAGATTTAAAGATACGTAATTTCTTACCATCTTCAATCTTGAAACCTACACGATCTGCTTTACCCGTTTCCGAGTTGTAGATCGCAACGTTTGATACGTCGATAGACGCTTCTTTCTCAACAATACCGCCAGCTTGGTTCAACTGAGGAACAGGCTTTTGGTGCTTCTTGATTAAGTTGATGCCTTCGACAAATACTCGACCAGATTCAGCAACAACTGAAAGCACTTTACCGCGCTTACCTTTGTCTTTGCCTGCTAGTACGATTACTTCGTCATCACGACGGATTTTTGCTGCCATGATAGACTCCTTATAGTACTTCTGGTGCTAGTGAAACGATTTTCATGAACTTTTCAGTACGAAGTTCACGAGTCACAGGGCCGAAGATACGAGTACCAATTGGCTGTAAGTTATCGTTTAAGATAACAGCCGCATTGCTATCGAAACGGATCAAAGAACCGTCCGGACGACGAACGCCTTTTTTAGTACGCACAACTACCGCGTTTTTAACATCACCTTTCTTCACTTTACCGCGAGGAATAGCTTCTTTTACAGAAACTTTGATGATATCGCCAACCGCTGCATAGCGACGGTGCGAACCGCCAAGGACTTTAATACACTGCACTTTGCGAGCGCCGCTGTTATCAGCAACGTCCAGCTGAGTTTGCATTTGGATCATGTTAATGACCTCCGGTGTAGAAATTACAACGCGCCTTAATTTTGTTTAAAATCAAGACATTTCGGTTAAATTCCACTCAAAAAACAAGCAAGTTGTCTCTTAAGGGCGGGCAATTGTAGCAGCAATGGCAAGGAAGTGGTAGGTTATTTTTTAATTAATTTGGAATTAATCGCAATGCTTGCATTGAGGAATTACAGCAGCTTGCTGGTTTGTTATTGATTATAAAACAAACAGGACGCAAATGCGCCCTGTTTTTGACTTTAATTAAATTTTTATTAATTACCAAATAGACCTTTTAATTTGTCTTTGATTTTATCTTTAGCTTTTTCTTTGACTTCTTCTTTAGCCGCATCACTGACATCTAGGCTATAACCAACATCATGGAATGGACCTTTGATACGCAGTGGAATTTTAAAGCCGGTACTGTCATCGGTCGTGCCTTGCCCTTCGATTGAATCAACAATCCCCGTTACCAAGCGATAGTCTACATTCGTCATAGGTAAATCAACTTTACCTGAGCCTGTAATGCGAATTAGCGGGCTAAGTAGGGATAGGTCTTTATTTTCACCAACACCGTTAGTGAATACAAAACTGCCCTGCAATGCCGAGAAGTCTGTTTGCTGTGAGTTATCAAAGCCTGTATCTAAACCTTCTGATACTGCACTCAAGTTACCTTTGATAAGCTCTTTTGCTTTACGAACCATCTCTGCAATGTTGGCCCCTTTTACCGCACCATCAGCAAACTCAAAGCCTAACTTACCATTTAAAGCATTGATAAAGCTCTTTTGGCTTTGACCTGTGGTCGTTAGATCCCAGTTTAGAGACCCTTTACCCATTAACTTATCGAAACCAGCCGCATCAGTTAGTAATGGCTGTGCATCGATTTTATCTAAAGAAAAGTTAGTACTAATTTTATAAGGTGTTTGCTTGGCGTTAACGGTGATGACACCTTTACCATTGCCTTCATAAGCAACAAACTTATCTAGACTGATTTTTGCCACGGCATTTTTTAGGTTCACCGTTAACTGGTTTTCACCAAGGGTAATATCATTTGCTTGTAAGCCGCTTGAACGCACGACTACATTTGCATCAAGTGCATTTAAGCCGCTCATATCAATTGCAGTATCATCCCAAACAATTGGTTGTGCTTGTGCATCTGCGGCAGGTTCTGCTTGCTCTTCTTTAGCTACGCCCTCTGGTAGGTAAGGGTTTAAATCAAGCATGCCCAAATCAATATCGGCATTCACAGCTAAACGTTCACCAAGCTTAATATCGCTTTTACCTTTAATTTGCAGCTCATCGAGGGTGGCAAGTAGCTCAGTAAGCTTAAACTGCTGTCCTTTTAGGTGCATTGAACCCTTTACATTAAAGGCATTAAACGCATTTTCTTTTGCATTAAGCTCAACACCTTGCCAACTCGCAATATTTTTAACAGAGTCACCACTGACAGAAAGAAGCCCTTGCACATCATTACCCATTTCTGCAATTGCACCTTTAAAATTTAAATCGACTAAGCGCGAATCAACCTCAGTGCTTACATTAAACGTTTCGCCTTCAATCGCTTTAACAGGTGTATCTAGCGTGACATCTAAATCAAAGCGCTCACCCATATAGGTAATACCGCCTTTTAATTCTAAGGTCTTACGAAGAGAAGGTAATAAGATTGCTAATTCTAAATCGCTTATCTGTTGCTTTGCCCCGGTTTTACCATCTAGATAAGTGAAAGTACCACCGTAGATTGCTACTTCACCAAGTTCGATATCAAAGTTATCTGGTAAGTTAACAGCGCCAGAACTCTTTTGCTGCTCTGTCTGTGGTTGCTCAGCAACCGCATCAAATAATTGCCAGTTTGCTTTACCATTTTTATCGGTTTCTAACAAAATTGTTGGTTCGTTAATAACGAATTTATCGAGCTTAAACTCACCGCCAAATAACGACATCCACGGGATACGGATAGCAAGTTGCTGCATGCTTGCCATATCTTTTTGCGAGCCAGTTTGCATATTGGCAAAGTGCACATCATTCAATTCGAGTTTTAATGATGGAAATACCGACAGCTTTTTATCGCCATTAATAGTCAGACTACGACCTGTGGTTTGTTCTACTTGCTCCGATACTTTATTAAATATCGCGTCTGTAGGAATGAGGAATGGTGCTGCGACTACCAATGCAATCAGTAATACGAAGATGACACCAACAATTTTCAGTAAGGTTTTCATAATCATCCTTAAAAATGGGCAAACAATGTTCATATCATAGCGGGAGTTAGGCGCAAATGCATTGCCCAACACACAAAAAGGTTTGTAAACAAGCTTAGGTACAAGAATATGAATCAGCGCTGAAACTTTTTGATACCTGTAGGTTACAAAAAGATCTTGACCGTATGATACCCTAGGGTTACATTGATACCTGTAGGTTACATTTGAGTTTAAAATAAAAGGAAACGATTATGTCTAAGCAAGATATCAAAACGGAAGAAAAGTTTATGAGTCATAACGCATGGTTTTCAATATTCATGGGAGTCACGTTATTAATTATTAGTGTTTACCCAATGCTCAAGCAAACATCAGTATTTTTACTGTTTATTGGTGTTGCCGCATTTTTAGGATCTTTCTTTATGTTTGTGATTAGAGGGGGATTTACATGGAAACTTGGTTATCGCCTTACTTATAAGGATGAATTTTTAAATACGATTGATACCATCGCTTATAAACATGTTGTGCTTGGATTGCTTTTTAGCATGGGGGCTATTTTTTTATTGTCTGATGAACTTGCTTTAAATGTATCTCATAGCATGATGGCCACATTTTACCTTGCCTTGATGTGTTTGATATATGGCGTATCAATTCTTTGGCAAAGTAGAGACTAGGTATAAAAGTGCAAAATAATATCGCTAAATTCCGCAAAGAAATGGGATTATCGCAGCAAGAACTTGCTGATGCCATTGCAGTATCACGTAAAACCATTAGCACAGTTGAAACAGGCCGCTTTATACCCTCGGTGATTATCGCGTTAAAAATTGCTGCTCACTTTGAACTCAGTGTTGAGCAATTATTTACACTCGATGACAATGATTAATAAACCACGTCAGTCGCAATCTTACTTATAAATTATCAGTAAGATTGCATCATTTCATTACTTCGGTATGATGCACGACCCTGTTGTTTTTGCACCCTGTGTACTAAAATTAAACAACCCAATTTGGTCAAAACTGGAGTATCGATTAAGCATGAAGAAACTGCTTATTTCACCGTCAAAAATGGCGCTTGGCGAGCAAGAAAGTCAAATTTATCAAAATATCCTCAAGCAAGCCTCTGATATCAGCTTAAACCTAATGGCAGTCAAAGTAGAAAACCACCCTCAAGACTTTTTAGGTTGGTGCTATGAGCTATTAAGTGCAAGCCGCGATCGCATTAACTACGATCTGTTAGAAGATAAGCAATTACCCACTCTTAAAAAACTTCATGACTTATTAATTTCTGCAATCAGCTTTTTGCAGCTAAAAACATTAAGGGTTGCGCCATGGCCTGTTATTGCAGGCTTCATCGAGCAGCATAAAGAGCTTGTAGCCCTTGATGAGCAACTACGCTTAGCTAAGTACATTGCTGCAATTAAATCGCAATCCCTAAAAGAGATGATCCCAGAAGACCGTTTAGCGTTTTCAGGTAAACACAGTGCCTCGCTTGATCCAAGTAGCTATAACTTCGACGTTGAATGGTTTGCTTCTACTAAGAACGCGAAAGGTTTCCACCAAATGTTGAGTGATTTACCAGGTGCGTTCGATGAGGCGCTTGCACACATTCCACTTGAGGGTGAAGTAACGCAAGAACATTATCAGCATTTTATGGTTGCTTACTTCATGGCATTTAATGGCAGCGATGAAAAGCCAACGCTTGCTCCTGCTACTCGCTTGCTTGCGATGCGCCGACCTGACGTGTTTACACCAATCGTAAATAGTAAACTTGATGCCCTTTGTGCGGCATTAGGTATTACTAAGCTTAATAACCGTGATTTTGAGCGCTACTGGCAAGATGTTATCGAAGCAATACATAACATGCCTTGGTTCAAAATGGCCAGTGCAGCAAATGAGCTTGAACAATCTCTGGTTGAAATCAAAGCCCTATTGCCTAGCTTCTTTTATTATGCAGATAAAAGTACCGCTGATAACTCAAACTATATTAAGTTGTTAAACAAACCTAAGAGTACCACGAGCTCAGCAGGTAAAAAGACCGTACGCCGTGGCAAAGAATCAGCTGAGATACTGGTAGACCGCGCACTAGCAAGTGATGATATCCCTGAACATATCAAAGCTAAGCGCGATTCAATCATCAGTGAAGTTGAAAAAGGCCGCAGTGTTGAAGAAACCATTAGTCTAATGCGTGCAATTTTCGGCTAAGTTACTCTCAAATAAGCAAAACCCGGTTGCTTCGCAATTGTGCAACCGGGTTATTTTTTGCACCACACATGTGCGCATGAACAATTCAAATAACCATCCTTTTCACAATTAAACAAGTTTAAAAGCCTGTTTTTAAAGCCTTTAAGCATAAAATATCCCGTTAGAAATTAACTTGGCACAACCAGTGCAATATCGTATCCAGACAACACATAGAAAATGTCCTCAAATAATAACCAGACTGCAATCTGAAAATGGGACAAAATCAACATAACAACAGGATACAGAAACATGCTAAAACTAAAAAAAACGGTCGCAGCAAGCGCCCTTGCGCTATTAACTTTGAGCTCAACATATAGCTATGCAGAAGTCACAGCAAACGCTGCGGCAACTTCAAACTACTTATGGCGTGGTCAAGAGCAAGGCGGTGGTGATGCTGCAATCCAAGGTGGTATCGACTACGCAAGTGAATCTGGCTTTTATGCGGGTACTTGGGTATCGAATGCTAGCTGGGCTGACGACATGACTTACGAGCTAGACCTTTATGCTGGTTTTGGCGGTGAAATCAATGAAACCTTTAGCTACGATGTTGGCTACATTTATTATGCATACCCAGATGCAGCGTCTTACACAGATGCAGACTTCTCAGAAATCTACGGTAGCATTAGCATGGGTAGTTTCACCTTTGGTGCAGCAGTCCTAGCAACATCAGCAGCAAGCGGTGACGGTACAGATTTTGGTGACTCTCTATATTTAAATGCTGACTACAGCTTCCCAGTTGGCAGTACCGGTGCAGAAATGGCCCTTCACCTAGGTCATTACTCAGGGGATTTCATTGGTGATGATGACATCATCGACTACGGTGTTTCAGTGTCGAAAGACGGCTTTACTTTCGGTCTTTCAGACAACGACATTGATGGTTCAGATGTAAAAGTGTACGTCGCTTACGCGGTTGACTTCACTTTATAAAGAATGTGTTACTTGCTGCAACACGAAGGGCCGTTAAGGCCCTTTTCTCATTTATATCAATACACTTATGGTACACTATGACCAGTTGAGCCTTGCCAAATGCGATACCATTGTTCACGGTTCATAGTAAGCTGCTTAGCGTCAACAGCTGATTTAACACGCTCAATATTACCCGTACCAAGTACCACAGACGGTGCACTTGGGTGCATTAACAGCCAAGCATAAACAACCTGATCAATGGCTGTGGCGCCAATTTCAGCCCCAACCTGCTCCAACACTGCACGTAAACGCACCGCTTTTTCATCTTCACTTGAGAATAAGCGACCCCCAGCTAATGGAGACCAAAGCATAGGTTTGATATCAAGTAATTGGCATTGGTCTAAGCTGCCATCATCAAGGGCTTTCATCTCGTAAGGTGAAAACTCAATTTGATTAGTCACAAGCTCAAAGTCTAAACGCGACTGCAACAAGCTAAGTTGCGATGGGGTAAAATTAGATACACCAAAGTCAAGCACATCACCATTTGCTTTTAGGGTATTAAATGCTTGTGCCATTTCATCGGCGTTCATCAAGTAATCAGGGCGATGAATAAGTAATACATCTAAACGATCAGTGCTGAAGTTTTTAAGTGACTGCTGTGCCGAGGCAATAATATGCGCGGCACTTGAATCATAATGATTTGCTTTGCCTTGTAGCCCTAGGCTTGCAAACGCAGGCTTAATACCGCATTTAGTGATTATTTTGATTTCATCACGAATACTTGGTTTTAGTTTAAGTGCTTTACCAAATTCAGCTTCACAACCGTATTCACCGTAAATGTCAGCGTGATCGGTATGTGACACCCCCATTTCAATTGCATTTTCTAAAAAACTTAAGCATTGCTGGGGCGTTATCTGCCAATCTAGCAAACGCCAGAACCCTAATACCAACTCATCAATACAACGATCATTGCTATTCACCATAACGACCTACTTTTCCTAATAAATTCGACTCAAATTAACTCTTTAACCATATCACAGATTTACCAATCACAGCTGTTAACATACAGTTACAAAATAGATTGCTAATTTGTTACTAAACAGGATATTTTAGTACCTAAAAACAAATGTTATAAAACAAGGAATAAAAAATGAAATCGTCAAATGTTATGACTGCTTTGGTTGATATTTTTATCAGCCCAAGCAAAGCCTTTAATGGTTTAAAAGAGGCAAAAGGTTGGTCTTTTGTTGCCTTTATTTTACTTGCCGGCATTCTCGCTGCCAGCATGTTTGCTTTTTACAATAAGGCTGACCCGCAGTTTTTAATAGATCAACAAGTGGCAGCGGCCAGTGTTGATGCCACCATTGCAGAACAAAAAATGATTCGCCAAAGCATGGAGCAAACCATAGATATGCAAGTATGGTTTGCTATGTTTGGTGGCATTATTGGTTTGGCTGTTATTAATGCTCTAATGGCAGGCTACTACCTATTTGTATCTAAGCAAGACCCAGAAGCTAATTATGGCTATGGTGCGTGGTATGGCTTTGGTGTGTGGACTATGATGCCAATGATTATTTCAAGCCTAGGTTTACTCATCTTAGTATTAACTGCGAGTACCGACCAAATCTCACAGACGTTATTTAACTATGCTTCGATTAACCAACTTTTAATTGGTTTAGAAATTGGCCACCCATTCTACACCTTACTTGAAAGTCTCAATATCTTTTCTATTTGGGGTATTTTCATCGCAGCTATCGGTTTAAAGAGCTGGACTAATTTCACTTTCAATAAGGCGCTACTGTTTGCAGCCTTACCAAGTATTGTTATTTACGGTATTTGGACTGTAATCGCTCTCGTTTAATTCTGCTTTGAGCGGCAATATGCCGCTCTTAACTTCCAAGGAAGAAAGATGAAAAAAGCCATTATAATTGGCCTCGCTGTTACGGCATTTGTCGCTTTACTAATCTCAAAACAAGTCACAGGCAATAAAGATGCACCAGAAATGCATATTGCAGAAGTTGAACAAGGCAATATTGCCGATTCAATTTTAGCCTCTGGTAACCTAGTTTTTAACACCCAAGTGCAACTGCGCTCAGAAGTGACTGGCCGTGTAGCTAAAGTATTTGTAGAAGAAGGTGAAAGTGTCACTGAAGGCGATATTCTTATGCGCCTAGATACGACCGCGTTTGAATCTGAAGTTGCCCGCAATAAAGCCGTGCTTCGTGCGACCGAAATCGATATTAAACATAGCGAAACCCGATTAAAAAATATTGAGCGCCAATTAAGCCGCCAAAAAGAGCTTTATGAAGTGGGCCTTGCTGGCCAAGAAGTGTATGAAAACCTACAAAATGCCCGCGATTTAGCAAAAATAGATATTGAAGCAAAACGTGAAGCTTACAACCAAGCCCAAGCATCACTATTGATTGCTGAAGACCGTTTAAATAAAAGCGTGTTTCGCGCTCCAATGAGTGGCCTACTTGCTTCGGTAAATATTAAAGAAGGTGAAACCGTTATTGCGGGAACAACCAACATTATTGGCTCAGACTTGATGCTAGTAGCTGACCCCAGCGCAATATTAGCCGAACTTCGAGTGGATGAAACCGATATTGCCGGTATCAAACTAGACCAACATGCAGATATCTATGCTGCCGCTTACCCAAATCAACCTTTTACTGGTAAAGTCATAAACATTGGCACATCAGCAAAAAATCAAGCTGGTTCACAAGGCTTATCATTTAAAGTCAAGGTACTGCTTGATGCCACTGACCGCCAGCTTTATGCCGGAATGAGCTGCCGCGCAGAAATCGCCACAAGCATTGCCGAAAACGGCTTAAAACTGCCTATTGAAGCTATTCAAAAAGAGGATGATAGCTACTTTGTCTGGAAGCTTAACGCAGATAACACAGTAACTAAAACAGCTGTTACGGTAGGTATTTCTTCAGATATCGAACAAGCACTAACCAGCGGTGTTGCAAAAGGAGATCGTATTGTTATCGGCCCAGCTAGACCACTTAGCTCACTAAAAGAGGGTGATACGGTAGCCGTTAAAAACAGCCCTGAAAAAGGTGCTAGCTAATGTCTGTGGTGATCAAACTCAGTAATATCAATAAACAATACAAAATGGGCGAACAAGTTTTCAAAGCCCTTGATGATATTAATATTGAAATTGCTCAAAATGAGTATGTTGCCATTATTGGCCCTTCCGGCTCAGGTAAATCAACCCTGATGAACTTGCTTGGCTGCTTAGATACTCCCACCAGTGGTGACTACTATTTAAAAGATAAGCTCGTAAAGCGCATGACCGAAACGGAGCTTGCTCATCAGCGTAATGAAAGTGTTGGCTTTATTTTTCAAAGTTTCAATTTATTACCAAGAGCATCCGCCCTTGAAAATGTTATGCAGCCCTTAGTGTATCGATTTATCTCAGCCAAAGAGCGAAAGCAACAAGCGCTCGAATCATTACAACGGGTTGGTCTTGGCGATAAGGTGAATCACCTTTCAAGCCAACTTTCTGGTGGTCAACGTCAACGTGTCGCTATAGCTCGCGCACTAGTTACTAAGCCCCATATTCTACTTGGTGATGAGCCTACCGGTAACCTAGATAGTAAAACCACCACTGAAATCATGGCGCTGTTTGATGAGCTTCATAACGAAGGACACACCATTATTTTGGTTACTCACGAACAAGATATTGCTGATCACTGCCAACGTGTTATTCGTTTAGTTGATGGCAAAGTTGTTAGTGATACCCGCAAAGGCGAAGGAGCAAGACAACATGTTTAAATCTGCTATCGCTGTAATGGAAGGCACAAAAGCAGCACTGATGGCAATTAAAGCCAATGCAATGCGTAGTGCCCTTACCTGCTTGGGCATTATTATTGGTGTTGCTGCAGTTGTGACCGTGGTAGCAGTAATGCAAGGGTTTACCAAGCAAATTAATGATCAGCTTGCTGATATGTCTCCAGATGTCACCAATATAAAGCCTTACACTAGCGTAGAAAAAGAAATGGTAGGGCAACAAGCAAAGTTAACCTACAGCGACTTTCTAACTCTAAAAGCACGCGTGAAAGAAGCTGAAACCTTTACTGCGCTTATGTTTACTTGGCGCTTTTCGGGTGCAGCAGAGTATGGCAATAAAAGCCATGCTTCACGGGTAATGGGCACAGAGCAAGACTACCAAAAAGCTTACCGCACCTACCCAGAACTCGGCCGATTTATTCGCGCAGAAGATGATGCAAAACGCCGTAGAGTGGCGTTTATTGGCCCTTCAATTATCGAAAAGCTTAACCTGCCTGAAAACCCTGTAGGTGAATATATCAAACTCGGTGGTGAGTGGTTTCGCATTATTGGTGTTGCTGAAAAACAAGGTAGTTTATTAGGTTTTGACCAAGACGATTACATTAATATTCCGATAAGTACCATGAGTGCGCTAGAGGGCGGCAGTGTTGATACCAATGTACAAATGATGTTTCGTTTGAAAGACGATGCTAACGAAGCGCAAGTACTGGCTAAAATTCGCCGCATCTTACGTCAATTACATAAACTGAAAGACGGTGAAGATGACGACTTTGAATTTGAAACCGCCGAAAAAGCCCGTGCTAATATCGATAAATTTACCGGAAGTGCAACCGCAATTACCGCGGGGATCGTAGGTATCAGCCTGGTAGTTGGTGGTATCGGAGTGATGAATATCATGCTGGTTTCGGTAACAGAACGTACGCGTGTGATCGGCACTTTAAAAGCATTAGGGGCAACACCTGGTTTTATTATGCTGCAATTTTTAGTTGAAGCGGTGGTGCTATCACTGTTTGGTGGTTTAATTGGTTTAGCGATAGGCTACGGTGCTGCGGCACTAATTTCAGTTTTAGTGCCGAGCATGCCAGATGCCTACATACCGGGTTGGGCGATTATGCTGTCATTTGGCTTTACTTCATTGATTGGTATTGTGTTTGGCTTAGCGCCCGCTATTAAAGCTGCACGCTTAAACCCAATTGATGCACTGCGTTATGAATAACTAGTCTGGCTTATAAGGTACTTGAGCGCAGCTTATTTCAACTGTTTTCGGGTACCAAATAGGCCCAACTTGGTTTACTGCAGCTTCAGCTAAACCATTGGTGAACGACTTATAAGTGTGAACAGTTTGCCATTCGGAATCAGGGCACTCCTCTGATAAGTCTACAGGCTCTGAACCTTCGTAAAGCGCCGCGGCAAAGTTATGATGCCATTGCTCTGTTGCAGGCGCTTTATTGGCTTGTGCAGCACTGCCATTATCAAAGTAGATATTTGTGCAACCACTTAAGGTTGCCACTAAAACAGTTGTTGCTAGTAGGCTTTTCATAATTGTTGCTCCTGTGCTTGTTGCTCACACCATACTTTTACTGTGTGAGGAGCATAAATTCCGAGTGTAACGAGTCCTAATGCTCCATCAGCGAATGTTTGTTGCGATTGCATTTGGGCAACTTTTTTATCTTGGCAAATAGCCTTTACATCAACGCGCTCTTCACCAACGAGGCCCCACAAAAAGAATGGGCGGCTATCTTGGTAATCAGCTTTAGTGGCTAATTTATTGGTTGTTTTTTCTGGCACTATGGTGACTGATGAACACGCTGTCACCGATAAGGCAAGCAGCATACAGGCCATTTGTTTCATGAGTAGTTCCTTTGTCTGAGTTGTTAAGCTCAGTAAGTATAAGAATATGAGTACTCATTTTGGGTAAGAAAGCGTATAGAAATTGTAGAAAATACTACAGTTTCTAACATTTACCCTTTGAACTAAACTGAGGCTATCGACGACTAACTCTCAAGGAAAGTAACTAAAGGTCATTATGACGGCATATCTGCGAATATTTTTATTACTTGTGTGTTTGAGTGTGCTGTCTTGGTATAGCTTTTCAAGCGATCCTAGCTCTGATGAGCAACAAGGTATAACCAAAACCGCTGTGAACCTTGCTAATTGCCAACAGCAATTAGCGCAAAGCCGCATGCAAACTTACGCTGAACATTATATTTTGCCCTATCAATTCAAGTTGTTAAGTTGGAATATCTACAAAGCACAAATAGATGGCTTGCTCACAGATTTGCAAAACCTAAATGCCGATGCTGATATTGTGTTACTGCAAGAAGCTATCGAAGAACCTGCGCTTACAAAGCTCAAACCTTATTGGCGCTTTGCTAAAGGGTATAAGAGTGGTGGCGTGCAATCTGGGGTTATGACACTCAGCCGCTGGCCAGCTACTGTGCATTGCACACTCACCCACAAAGAGCCTTGGCTACGTAGCCCAAAAGCCACCAATATTGTGGAATATGCGCTGCCAGATCAACAGTTATTACTGAGTATTAACCTGCATGCCATTAACTTTGCTTTTGGCGTTAGTGACTTTAAACAACAGCTAGACGATGCCGCCGCTATTATGCAAACGCATAAGGGCCCAATCGTATTTGCCGGTGATCTCAATACTTGGAGTGATGAGCGCCAAGCCTTATTACAGCAAACATTGACTCAGCTAGGTTTGCACGAAGCGATTTATTTAGATGATAAACGTACCAAAGCATTTGGGTTAGCACTTGACCAAGTATGGGTGCGCGGTGTCAAAATAAAGACAACCATAGTACCTGAGCTTGCAAGCTCAGATCATAACCCAATAATTGCAACCTTGACGATAGAGCATCAAACGCTATGAGATTATGTATGAGAAGATATTGGTTTATCGCATTAATATTATTGAGCATTAGCCAATTCTGTGATGCAGCCACCCCAGAACAAGAGATAAATCACCTCATTGATTTTGTCGCTAAAAGCGATGCCGTATTTATTCGCAACGGCACCGAGCACTCAAGCCAAGATGCTGCCGAACACCTAGCTATGAAGTATCGAAAAGCAACCCGCTATGCAAAAACTGCCGAAAAGTTTATCGAAAATCTGGCGAGCAAAAGCTCATGGAGCGGTAAGCCCTATAAAGTTAAACTCAGCAATGGTAACTTAATCAATGCAAAAGATTGGTTAAGCAATGAATTAAAAGAGTACCGTCGAAACCAACATATTCATAATTAAAATCATCAACACACAAGAAGCGAAAAGCCATGCAAGAACACAAGAATCAGCCACTTAATGACTTTATTGAGTACCCCCATGACGAGATGCTAAAACGCGCCGAAGAGTTTTTAGCCGTGAGTCAGCGTCGCCACAGTATTCGTAGCTTTAGCGACCGCCCAGTGCCAAGAGAAATAATCGAAACTTGTATTAAAGCGGCTGGCACTGCACCGAGCGGCGCCAATCATCAACCTTGGCACTTTGTAGCAATACACAGCAGCGATGTGAAAAAACAAATTCGAGAAGCAGCTGAAAAATTAGAGCGCTCATTTTATGAAGGTCGCGCGGGTGAAGAATGGTTAGATGCCTTAAAACCACTTGGCACCGATGCCAGTAAGCCCTATCTTGAGCATGCACCTTGGCTCATTGCCGTGTTTAGTCAAAAGAAAGGCGGTATTTCTGCCGATGACAAAAATACCAATTACTATGTTCATGAATCTGTTGGCCTAGCAACCGGCTTTTTAATTCAAGCACTACACAGAGCTGGCCTTGCAACCCTTACGCATACACCAAAGCCAATGAGCTTTTTAACCGAAATTTGTGGCCGCGATAAAGATAATGAGCGCCCTTACATGCTGCTAATTGCAGGCTACCCAGGCACAGATGCAACCATCCCTGAGCATGCCTTAGTGAAAAAGTCGCTAGACGAAATAGCGACCTTTATTTAGCTTTAAATTCAACAGCCAGCACATCACCCGGGTTTAAACCTGAAACGATGTGCTGCTTGCCATCGAGCATTTCGCCAAGGCGCACATAGCGACGCACTATCTGATTATTTTCAAGTAAATAGACCATACTCAATTGGCCATATTGGTACACCCAGCTTGAGTCAATCAACACCCCTTTTTCAGTGGCGAGCGGTAATTGTAATTGCGCAAAAAGCCCTGGCATTAATCCAGTTTGCGCATCTGTTTCTAAACGGATCTCCATACTACGCGCAGCACTATCAGCAACCGGCACAATTTCTGTCACTGTGGCAGGCATTGACGTAGATAAAGCAGGTAGTTTAACCGTTAGAGTTTGACCAACATTCAACTTAATTGCTTGTTGTTCTCTGACATCAAATGCTAATTGCAATTGTTGTGGGTTATACAGTGCGAGTAATGGCGTGCCAGGAGTTGCGGTATCGCCAGGCTCTGCAAAACGCTCAACCACAACACCTGAAATCGGCGCTTTAATTTGCGTAAAACTCAGTGCAACTTGCGCTTGTGTTTGCTGCTGTTTAGCAATCGCTAAGTTCGCCGTTAAATTATCGAACCTTGCTTTTGCATCGTCGTATTCGCTAACAGATACCAAACCTTGCTTGTATAAATCGTTAATACGCTTTAGTTGTTTCTCTGCTTGAGTCAGCGAGGCATTAATCGCATTTATTTGTGCTTCGCTTTGAGCCAGCCCTGCTTTAAAGTCATCTTGCTGCAAGGTAATTAGCACGTCACCTTGTTTTACAGTATCGCCAGCGCGTACATTTAAACGCTCAACTTGTGCCATTACACGAGAAGAGATTTGCGTATTTTGTTTTGCAATCACGGTGCCCGGTACAACTTCATCACGCGCAATATCTGCCAGTGTCACTGTCACTAACTGACCAGTGTAATCATTTGCTGATGGGTTTTTCATGCCTGCAGCTTGCTTATCAGAGAAACTGCCCGCCATGTAAAGTACCGCCACAATGATCACAGATAACGCGATGATCGAGCCAGTAAGTTTTGATTTACCCTGCATGAGCTTGTTCCTCTTTACCTGCATCCTTTGCAAACACTAAATAATAAACCAGTGGCACAACAAATAATGAGAACAATGTTGATGCCACAATACCAAAAATAATTGCAATCGCTAGACCGCTAAATACCGGATCTAGGGTGATCACCAAGTTACCTAATAAGGTGGTTCCCGCAGTCAGTAACACAGGGCGCATACGCACCGTACCTGCGGCAATCAAAGCCTGTTTAATTGCCATACCTTGGCCGCGAGCTTGATTAATAAACTCAACTAAAATAAGTGAGTTACGAACCACAATACCGGCAAGTGCAATCATGCCTATCATGGCTGTTGCGGTGAATAGCACCGGCTCTGGAGCACCAGCAATGCTGCGCTCTCCAAATTGATTTAATAGCCAAAAGCCCGGCATGATCCCTATTACGGTTAATGGAATAGCCGACATGATGATCAGTGACAAACTGGCAGAGTTTGTTTGAATGCGTAAGATAATGAAAATGGCAGTGAGCGCAAACGCAAAGGCAATCCCCATATCTCTGAATACATCAATAGTAATTCGCCATTCACCTTCACCACTAAAAGTCACGTCAGTGCCAGCAGGTAATTGCCAAGCTTGGCTACCGCCATTATTGAAAAAGTGCCTACTTTGCCAATCAGTTTGGCTAAATTCGTCAGCGCTAATGCCTAAGTCAGCATTGACGTCAGCAATAATTTCAGCGGGTGTACGCCCATTTAACTCAGCCATTACATACACAACATTATGCTGATCTTTACGCATAATTGGCTTGGCAACATCTTGATGCTGAAATTCACCTAACTCAGAGAGCGCCACCAGCGGACGCGGTGCACTTTGCAGCCCAAATTCGTCACTAGTTTTTGCAAGCTCCCTATCACCACGAACTTGTAATGCCAGCAATTGAGCAAATTGGTTACGATCTTGATATGGCAGTTGTAACTTTATATCGACAGGGTCTGTTTCGCCGCTAACATATAACACCCCAACATTTTGCCCATGCGAAGCAATGGCTAAGGTCTGGGCAATATCTTGTGTAGACACCGCCGACAATGACGCTTTACTTTTATCGGTTACAAAACGCTGTAACGGCGCATTGGCAGCAATACTGGTATCAACTTCAACCACATGCGGCTCTTGTTTTAACCTTGCTGCAACGGCAAGGGCTGCTTGATAGTGCGTGTCTGTATCAACAAATGGCTCACTGTAAACTTCGGCCACTAAGGTACTTAAAACCGGCGGACCTGGTGGCACTTCAACCACTTTAATCACAATGCCATCGGTTGCCAGTGGCGCTAATGCCGCTCGCAAGCGCATTACCACGCCATGAGATTGATGATCACGCGCAGTTTTATCGAGCAGTAATACTCTGAGCTCAGCTAAATTAGCAGCTTCACGTCGATAATAGCCACGCACCATGCCATTAAAGTCCATGCTTGATGGCTGACCAACGTAGGCTGCCGCCTCGCTTACTTCATTTAATTGCCAAGTGATGGTTTGTACTTGTCGAGTGAAAGCGGCGGTTTGCTCAAGGCTTGTGCCTTCTGGCATATCAATTAAAACTTGCAACTCGTTTTTATTATCAAACGGTAATAGCTTTAGAGGTACTGCACGCATTACGGGGAGCATGGCACTAGCGACAAACAAAGCTAATGTGGTCCATAGAACGAGTTTGGCGCGGCCTTTAGACTCAAGTAATGGTGACAATATGCGCTCGTATAAGCTATGGGGATTAGCTTCTAGTTGCATGCTGTCATCGACTGGCGCTTTAAGTAATTTCATGGCTAACCATGGCGTGACAAAAAATGCCACTATGGTCGAAACCATTACACTAATTGGCACATTGAATGCCATCGGTGCCATGTACGGCCCCATCATGCCAGTAATAAACGCAAGTGGGATAAACGCCACCATAATGGTTAATGTAGACATAAACAGCGCCACACGAATTTCGCTCATGGCATCAACTATGCGTTGTTTTTTATCGCCTTTGTGGGTTAAAAAACGACTTATGTTGTCTATCCCAGTAATTGGATCATCAACCAACAAACCTAAAGAAAGGATTAGTGCAAACAGTGTGACTCGGTTAATTGTATAGCCAAAGGCAAAATCAAGTGTCAGGGTGATGCCGTAGCAAATAGGCACTGCCAAACCAACCACAATCGCTGGTCGCCAACCTAAAAATACGCCAACAAAAATAACCACGGTAAATACCGCAAACACTAAGCTTGAGGTAAGGTTATTTACTTTCTCGTTCGCGGTTTGGCCATAATCACGCAGTACGGTGTAGCCCACTTCATCTGGCAATAGATTAGCCGATAAACTGTCCATCATGCTGTGCACTTCGTTGGCTACAGCTACCGCATTGGTACCTGCTTGCTTAGCGACACTAATGGTGACTAAAGGAAGTTGTTGCTGATTATCTGAATGAGCCAACCATTGATAACTTTGTGCTTCGCTTGGCCCATCACTCACCTCGGCGACATCACTTAGGTAAACACTCTTACCGTTTACCACGTTGACAACAAGACGTTCAATCGCAGATTGAGAGCGTAAAACATCACCCACTTGTAAGGCAATTTGCTGCTTACCCTCAACAACACTGCCCACATTCACTAATTGGTTAGATACGCTAAGCGCATAATATACATCAGTTAGGGTTGTTTGATGGGCAGCAAGAGCGCTTGCATCAAGGTTAATTGTTAATTGACGGGTTCTACCAGCAATCACTTTCACTTCGCTGGTGTTTTCGATGCGCTGTAAACTATTAGCGATTTCGTTAGCAAAGCGGGTTAGTTGATAGTCATCGTAAAGTTTTGGATCTTTACTAAACAAGCCCAGTATCACAATGGGCACATCGTTCACTTCAACCGGACGGATTTGCCATGAGCTGATCACTGACGCCATAGTGTGTTGATAGCTATAGAGTTTAGCGTAAGTATCGAGAATAGCTTGCTCACGGTCGTGACCGACTTCAAAGCGAAGAGTGACAACAGCAGCATTACTTTGTGTAGTTGAGTAAATATGCTCAACACCCGTTAACTGCGCCAATAACTTCTCCAATGGTTCAGTTACCAGCCTAGCTACTTCTGGCGCTTCAACGTTTGGTGCTGCTACATATATATCAAGCATAGGAACCACAATTTGCGGTTCCTCTTCACGCGGGGTTTGCTTTAATGCCATTAAGCCAAGCAACACCGACATAATAAAAATAATAACAGGAAGGCGGCCGCTCAAGCTGTTTTTAACAGCATTATCGATAGCACTCACTGCTTAATTACCTTTGCAAAATAAGCCATATAGAGTTGCTAGGATCGATACTACATTTTCATCAACCACGCGATAATAGATAGTTTGGCTTTCGCGTCGAGTAGCAACTATCTGAGCTTTTCTCAGCGCCGCTAAGTGTTGCGATAATGCAGACTGCGCCAACGGCACAGCTTCGTTTAATTCGCTCACGCTCATTTCACCATCTTGCAGCGAACATAAGATCATCAAGCGATTTTTATTCGCCAATATCTTTAGCATTTGCTCTGCTTGCTCCACATTGTCGGCCATAGCCGCAAAATCGATGTTCATATTCACACTACTCTATATTCTTAAAATGCCGCTAAAGTATAGATTGATATATTAGAAAAGTCTAATATTAGAATTTACTAATATAGCGTTATCTAATATATTAAATACATCACCCTTTTACGAAAACTTGGCATGGAGGATTAGTATGCTGACACCAATTCCTGACTTAATGAAAATTGTTGCCCCAAACCAGCGCCGCATTAGCGCTGACCAAGCAAAACAAGAGCTAAGCGAAAACCATGGTTTATTAATTGACGTACGTGAGCCTGCTGAGCACGCAACTAAAGCAGCGACAGGTGCAATTAATATCCCACGTGGTGTACTTGAAATGAAATTAATGGAAATTGAAAAAGATCCTGCAAGGCCCATTTACTTACACTGTGCAAGTAGTGCCCGCGCCACACTGAGTGCCGAAGCACTGACTCGTGTTGGCTACGAAAATGTCACTGTAATCACCTGTAATGCTGAACAAATTTGTCAGGTTTTTTAACTTCATAGAACAGTAACACTGGTCGGATAAGCTCGTGCTTTTCTACTTATAGGTACAGAGCAATGACTTTTACGCGCAGACGCTTTTTAAAAGCATCGGCGGCTGGTTTTGGAGCCGCCGTTTTATCTTTTGGTTTAACGGGCTGTAGTCTTAATGACGATGATGACGAAACTACAAAGCAAATCCCTGTCAGCTTTGATCACGGTGTTGCCAGTGGCGACCCGCTCGCTGACAGTCTAATTATTTGGACTCGCATAACACCTCTTGAAAACGTCACGAGTGTTAACGTAGTTTGGCAAGCCTCAACAGATGCTAACTTTACAACCATTAGCCATGATGGCGAAACACAGGTAAGCGATGCAACTGACTTCACCTTAAAAGTTGATCTGCAAGGTCTCGATGCCAACACCACCTATTACTACCGCTTCATAAGTAATGGTAAAACCTCACCCACTGGAGCAGGTAAAACACTTCCAACCGACAACATAGAACAAGTAAAATTTGCCGTTGTCTCTTGCGCTAACTATCCTGCAGGCTACTTCCATGTGTATGGTGAAATCGCAAAACAAACCGATTTAGATGCAGTACTGCACTTAGGTGACTACATCTATGAATACGGTAATACAGGTTATGCCACTGAAGATGCCGCCGAACTTGGCCGTTTATTACCTGATGACAATAACGATGAAATCATTTCTTTAGCGGATTATCGCAAACGTTACGCCCATTATCGTAAAGACGAAAACCTGCAAGCTGCCCATAGTCATTGTGCATTTATTACTGTTTGGGACGACCATGAAATAACTAATGATACATGGCATAGTGGCGCTGAAAATCACAACGACGGCGAAGGTGAATTTAGCGAGCGCAAAATGCATGCGCTACAAGCCTACTTTGAATGGATGCCTATCCGTAATGTTGCCGATAAAGAGCGTATTTATCGACGCTTCGAGTTTGGTAATTTAGTGTCATTGCACATGCTCGATACCCGTGTTTTAGCTCGCGACGAGCAAGTTAATTATGCAGATTTCGACTTAACCAGCAGCCAAGGACAAACTGACTTTGTTGCAGCAATTAGCTCACCTACTCGTGCTCTATTAGGTAACGAGCAACTTACATGGCTGACTGATGGTTTAACGACAGCAACAACACAATGGCAAGTACTTGGGCAACAGGTGCTGATGACCAAAATGCATTTGCCACTCGAGATTTTACAGTTACTAATGAATATCCAAGTGACTCAAGCAAACGGTGCTGATCCCTCGGCATTACTTGCTCAAGCAAACACATTATTTAGTGAGCTTGCGCAAATTAAAGGACGTATATTAGCTGGCGATCCAACGGTTACTAGTGAACAGCGAGCACGCGTAGAAACAACAGCACCTTATAATCTTGATGCATGGGATGGCTATGCTTATGAGCGCGAGCAAATACTAGGAACTGCAATTGCAGCACGAAAGAATTTAGTCGTTTTGGCAGGTGATACGCATAACAGTTGGGCAGGACACTTAGTCACTGATGCAAGCAATCCTGTTTCTGCTAAAGCCGCAGCTGGTGTTGAATTTGCAACATCTTCGGTTTCATCACCAGGTCTTGAGAACTACTTAGCGTTAAATACGCAATCGAGCGAAGCTGTCGCACAAATTGAGCAAGTCATTGCATTATTGGTTAACGACTTAGCTTACAATAACTTAGTTGAACGCGGCTACTTAACCGTCACCTTTACTCAACAACAAACGCTTGCCCAGTGGCATTATGTAAGTAGCGTTAAAACAGCCGATTACACACTGCTTAGCGAGCGTCAAAAAGCGCTCAGCGTACAAGCTGGTAACCCTACTTTACAAATGGTTTAACGCTTTTCATCTAATAGCGTAACTAACATTTGCTCAATGTTTTTTACGCTATAAGTAAGTGAACGCAGCAGCTCTAACTGACTATCTTCAGGTTGATGCTCAGCTTTAGTACTGCTGCTTTGAGTCATCTCATCTTTTTGTTTTAAGATTGCCTCGCGAAACGTCTCTGCATCAACCACTCCGAGCAATGATACTAATGCACCTTGCCCTGATTGACCTGCCGTTTCAAAACTCAGTCGATAAAGACCAAATTGACGCATTAAAGGACCTTGGCTTAGTGCTACATCGGTTATTTTTTCAAGTGGGATCGATTTTTCTTCTTTAAAGAAGACACCGCGTTTTACCACTAACTTACGTGTTAACAACGTGGCTGACATCGCCGCTAAAATACGCCCTGCCACCAGCCAGATTATTAACGCAACAATGGGAATGAAAGGGATCCCTACCATACTAATCACACAGGTAAAAATACCCAGTAATAACCAATACTGTTTTACTTTTGGATCAAAGCTGGCACTCAATAAACTGGTTTCTGTCATCATAGGCTCCCTATAAACTGACTACAACGCGAACAGCTAAGGCAATAAAGATAACCCCTAACAATTTTTCGAGCCATGGATTTGTCTTGGTGAAACCAAAACGCTTTTTTGATATGTCGGTTAACAGTGCAACAACTAGATACCAGCCCGTATCAAGCACAAATACCGTTAAACACATGATTAAACCAACTTGCAAAGTCAGCTTTTCAGGATCAATAAATTGCGAAAACAGTGCTAAAAAGAACACCGCAAGTTTTGGGTTTAAAAAGGCAATAGCAAAGCCATCTTGCAATGCGCTACGAGGACTCGGCTTAGTCTGCTCAACATTCAATGTTTGCGAGCTAGGTTTAGCTAACAAAATACGAATACCCAAATATGCGAGATAGGCTGCACCACCATAGACCAGCACTTGATAAAGCGTTGGTAACTGAGTCATCAGCGCACCTAAACCTAGTAACGAGGCACATGCATAAAAGCCAACCCCAATACCGTGGCTCAACGCCGCTAACATGCCGTTCTTCATACCGCCATGTAAGCTGTGTTTTAAAACCACAGCTAAACTCGGCCCCGGCGACATTGCCCCCATCACGCAAATTAAAACTAAACTCAACCACTCAGTTAGTGTCATTATTCGTTATTCTCAATTAGTAATAAAACGGATGTTATCTGACCATAAACCCCTGTTGCTGTAGTGATGGTTTTCACTTGCCAACCTGCTTGTCCTAATTCGAACACTCGTTGATTTAATGCATCAATATCGATGCCGCCAAAAAAGCGTTTCTTTTTAAACTCTACAACTTTTTGCATGTTAGTCCGTCAGTTGGTATTCAAAGTCATAATGATGAATACCCGATTCAATTCGAATTGCCATTTTACCAGAAATACCTTCAAGTTCACCTACGCCTGAGTCTGGTACCACTTCTAAAATCAATCGGTCAGCCCCTTTATCCATGGTGCCAAAATGTTGTAGCACAAAACTGCCTTGCTTACCTTCTAAGCTACCAACAACTTGCTCTATCGCTACATAACCTGCACTGCCCTGAGTTGCAGTCATGGCACTGAGCATTTCGCCTTGGCTTGTTGCTTCTAATGGACCTGAAAACTGTTTATCAATCGACATGCGTCCCAAATTTACGCCATCTTGCCCTGTGGCATAGCCGCCAATTGGGTTTAACTTTACGGTGAATTGACCACTGATCGTTGTAGATTCCATACTAATCCCTTAATAACTGTTGATTTTTAGAGCATTGATAACCATATCTATACCCTATTCATCAACAAGAATCTAGCATGTCTACCAATAAAGAAAAGGCCGCATTTAGCAGCCTGTTACCGATTTTAGCTTTTATAAAACCCTATAAATGGATGGTGTTTACGGCCCTTGGCGCCTTGCTGCTTACGGCCGCTGTTAACTTATCACTCGGACAAGGCGTTAAATTTGTTATCGACCATGGCTTTATTGCAGGCTCACAAGCTCAGCTTCAACAAGCAGTAATGGTGTTGATTGGTTTAATAAGCTTATTAGCTGTAGGTACTTTTTGTCGCTTTTATTTAATGTCGTGGATTGGTGAGCGAGTCAGTAACGATATCCGTAAAGCCGTGTTTGATCGCATCGTTACATTACACCCGAGCTACTTTGAAGAAAACCGTAGTGGCGAGCTGATGTCGCGCCTGACCACCGACACCACCTTATTGCAATCTATCATTGGTTCCTCTTTTTCAATGGCACTACGTAGTAGTTTAATGCTGATTGGTGGCTTGGCTATGTTACTAATTACTAACTTAAAGCTGACCCTTGTCGTTGTTGCCTGCGTACCAGTAGTATTAGTGCCGATGATGATTTTTGGCCGAAAAGTAAGAAAACTAGCAAGCTCAAGCCAAGATGCCATTGCCGATATCAGCACCTATGCTGGTGAGATCATTCAAAATATTAAAGTAGTGCAAAGTTATAGCCATGAAGAACGTGAAAAAGCAGCATTTAGCGAAGAGACCAACAAGGCGTTTCAAGTAGCGAAGAGCCGAATCAAACAGCGCTCGTTTTTGATTGCAGCGGTGATATTTCTGACCTTTAGTGCTATTAGCGTGATGCTTTGGGTTGGTGGCAGTGACGTATTAGCTGGCACTATGACAGGTGGTGAGCTAGGTGCTTTCGTGTTCTATGCGATTATGGTGGCGATGTCTGTAGCAACCGTTGCCGAAGTGTATGGTGAGCTGCAAAGAGCCGCAGGTGCAGCAGCACGGCTATTAGAGCTACTTGCCGTTGAAAGCATGATCAAAAGTCCGGATACAAATCATGATGCACAACTTGAAGCAAACAAACTTAATCACCCTGCTATCGAGTTTAATGAGGTATCTTTTCATTACCCTTCAAGGCCAGATAAAGCCGCTTTAAATACGCTGAATTTACAAGTAAAACAAGGTCAAACTCTTGCTATCGTTGGCCCATCGGGGGCTGGTAAAACAACGTTGTTTGAGTTACTGCAGCGCTTTTACGACCCAAGTTCAGGGAGTATTTCGCTGGCAGGAATAAACATAAAAGCACTCTCTCTTGATTGCTTACGCCAGCAAATGGGGATGGTGGCACAAAACCCAATTTTATTTAGCTCAGACGTAATGCATAACATACGTTATGGCAACCCAAGCGCCAGCGACGAGCAAGTATATGCGGCGGCCAAATATGCCCATGCCGATGAGTTTATTAGTCAACTACCAGATGGTTACCACAGCTTTTTAGGGGAGCAAGGTGTTAGGCTTTCAGGTGGGCAAAAACAACGCATAGTTCTGGCCCGCGCAATATTAAAAGACCCTGCAATTTTATTGCTTGATGAAGCAACCAGTGCACTCGACGCACAAAGTGAGTTTCATGTACAAGCTGCCCTTGAGCATCTAATGAAAGACAGAACAACACTGATCATTGCCCATCGTTTGGCAACGGTTAAACACGCCGATGTGATTGTCGTGATGGATAAAGGAGAAATTATTGCAACGGGTACGCATCAGCAATTGTTTGAGACTAACCCATTGTATAAACAATTGTGCGAATTACAGTTTAATCGAGATTAAGAAGGGAAATGTCAGGTTTGAAAGGGCATATCAAACCTGACCACAAATCTAGATATAAAATCTAACCTTGTGTATTCGGTACGATCTGAATTTCTACGCGGCGGTTTAAAGCTCGGCCATTTGCTGAGTCATTGCTTGCCACAGGGCGTGTTTCACCATAGCCTCGTGTGCTGATACGCGCAGACATAATCTGATGATTCACTAAGTAATCTTTTACGCTTTGCGCACGTTGTTGAGATAACGTCATATTGTAGCTATCTTTACCTGTGCTGTCGGTATGACCTTCTACGCTTAAGTAGGTTTTTTCGTATTTATTCATCACCTTAGCAATCGCATCTAAGGTGCTATGAAAGCCCGACGAAATATAAGATTGGTCAGTTGCAAAAGTAATATTTGATGGCATCACTAGACGAATATTGTCGCCTTCACGAACCACTTCAACACCTGAGCCTGCTAGCTCATCGCGAAATGCTTCTTCTTGCTTATCCATATAATCGCCAACGGCTGCACCTGCTAATGCACCAATAGCCGCACCAATGAAGATACGTTTATCATCGTGGTCGCCAGTTGCTTTACCTAGAACGGCACCTGTAGCAGCACCAATCGCAGCGCCTTTACCTGTATTTGTTGTCTCACAACCTGTCAATAAAACGGCTAATACGCCCACTGTTAAAACTGATTTTGTAAAAGTCATGTGTCTCTCCATGGCAATTATTCAAATTGAATTGTTAACAATTATGAATGAACGTCTATGAACAAACTATGAAGAATGGGTTACTTATCGATTGCTACAGCAGTAACCGGAGGTAAGTTATAACTTTTGATCAATTCTGTTAAACGGCCATTGAGGACTAAGGTATTGAGGCGCTCTTGAATTTTTTCGGCTAAACTCGAGCTTGCAAACTGTTTACTTAGGGCAATGTGACCATAAATAACATCTTTATAGCGATAAGGCATTTTTACAATTTCTTGTGAAGGTCGCTGCAAAAAAACGGAGGCATGATCTGCAGTCTCTTCAACAGCAATCACTAAATCAACACGATTTTTTAATAACATCTCAAAAGCATTATGTTCGCTTAAAGCCTCGATTTTAGTGAGAGTTTTATCAGCGTCGAAGCGGGGAAAATGCGCAGCACCTCGCATTACCGCAATGCGCTTACCTACTAGGTCTTGATAATTGTTTATTTTAAGCTCGCTATCAGCTTTTGCATAAAACACGAAAGAAGACGACAGCATCATATACGGCGGGGTAAGAAACTGCATTTTTTGTTCGCGCGCTTCTGTGCGAATAAGGCCGCCCATCACATCCAGCTCATTTTGCTCAAGCATCTTTAAACAACGAGAAAATGGGCAAGCAACATACTCAAACTTAATTGGTAAGCTAGGTTGCATTTCACGCATAATATCAACAATTGCGCCACTCACTTTACCATCATCAGAAATCATGCCATAAGGGGGCGCATGATCAACAGCCACCAACACTTTCTCATAAGAGTTCGCAGATACTAAGCCACTGAAAAAAAATAACAACAAACTTGCAATGTAGTGTTTCATAGTGATACTCATGACTACGTTCACTGGTTCTGTATATTGTAGACGGCCTTGTGTCATAAAAACCACAAAAATGTCATACAATTTTGTCATAATTGAAAAAAATTACTGATGGCAAATCAATGTTATTCATCATATTTAAGCAATTCTTTTTATTAGGCTGTATGAGCTTTGGTGGCCCTGCAGCACACCTTGGTTACTTCAAACGCCACTTTGTTGATAATTTAAAATGGCTTTCTGCTGAACGCTATGCCCAACTGATTAGTCTTAGCCAAGCATTACCGGGCCCAGGTTCGAGTCAAGTTAGCTTTGCGATGGGGGTTGAAAAAGGAGGGGTATTGGGTGGCCTGTGCGCTTTTATTGGGTTTACCCTACCCTCATTTTTAATCATGTTTTTTCTGGCTCTAAGCGCTCATCAATTTGGTGATATATACTTTGCAGTAATTGCTGGGCTAAAACTCTTTGCAGTAGTGATTGTTGCCGATGCAACCTATAGCATGGCAATGAGCTTTTGCAAAAACCACTTACATAAACTTATAGCAGTGCTAAGTACTGTTGTATTGATTATTTTCTCACAATTATCGAGCCAAATTTTAGTACTTATTGCAGCAGCGGCTATAGGTTGGTGCTATCCACAACTTAAATTACCTGAAAGCCAAGAGCAAAAATCAGTGAAAATTGCTTGGTTACCACTTGGCTTATTTGCCATCTTGTTATTAATTAGTTTTTTACCTTTCGGTGAATGGCTTTCTTTGTTTGCCCCATTTTATCAAACTGGCGCTATGGTCTTTGGTGGCGGTCACGTTGTGTTACCTATTTTACAAGCTGGTGTACCGAGCCTTGAAACTGAGCAGTTTTTATCGGCTTATGCCAGTGCCCAAGCCATACCTGGACCGATGTTTACTATCGCTACTTATTTGGGAGCACAAGTTACACCAAGCATTCCACTTGTAGGTGCTATTGTCGCGACCATCCTGATTTTCTTACCGGGTTTTTTGTTGATGTTAGCCTTTATGAAAAGCTGGTTACAGTTAGCAGATAAGCCACGCTTTGCAGGCAGTATCGCAGCGCTAAATGCCGCTGTAGTGGGGTTTTTAGCCGCTGCTCTTTATTCACCGATTTGGCAATCGGCAGTGCAAAATCTATGGCAAGTAGCTTTAGTCATTGCAGCATTTACATGGCTAAGAATGGCAAAGCCACCTATTTGGTGGCTTTTGTTAGGCTTTATTACGATTAGCTTATTGATTGGTCAGCTTTAAGCTTTCTCACGTGGAGGATTAGCTACCTTGATACTAGGCTTTAAGCCAGTTTGGGCTTCGCTTGTGCTCAACTGACCCGTAACACTTTGATAAGGTCTAAGCCCAAAAATAGGCAGTACAGCAAGTAGATGATCCATGATCTCTGCTTGCAAGTGCTCGTATGAAATCCAGCGCTTATCCTCACTAAAGCAATAAAACTCAATAGGTAAACCATGATTTATTGGTTGCAGCTCTCGCACCATTAAAGTTAAATCACGATTAATTTTTTCATGTTGCTTTAAGTAACCTTCAGCATAACGTCTAAATAAGCCAAGATTTGTTACTGGGTTAGGTAAATTTGCTACTCGTATGTAGTCATGCAAAGGAATTGCATCATCAATTTGCTCTCGAAAAGCATCATCCACCAAACGAATACTATTCATATCAATGTTTAAAGAACGCTTGATACGACGACCACCTGACTCTTGCATACCACGCCAGTTTTTAAATGACCCTGCAACTAACATGTAAGTTGGAATGGTTGTAATCGTGTTATCCCAGTTACGCACTTTTACTGTATTTAAACCAAGGTCGATAACTTCACCGTCTGCGCCATAGCTATCCACTTGGATCCAATCACCGTAAGTTACTAGTCGATTTGCCGCAATTTGAATACTGGCGACAAAACCCAAAATGGTATCTTTAAATACGAGTAAGGTCACCGCCGCTATCGCACCAAAGCCAGACAAAATATAAGTTGGCGACTTCTCTAGCAAAATGCTCACAATGAGAATGGCGCAAACCATAAAGGTGATAAGTTTTACAACTTGGATCAAGCCCTGAATCGGAATATCGCGCGCAAAATCAAGCTGGTTATAAATACCACCAGCAATGCTCACCACACTACTTAAAATGAAGCCACCGTAAATGATCAGTGCAATTTGACCCACCGTTTTAAGTACTAATGCAGCGACATCATGAACTGGATAAACATAATCGAAGGTCGCTAAATAAAGTACACAGCACAATATCCCTGCAAAACGACGGTTTAACTTATTGAGCATAGGTGTGAGCGCACCAATACGCTCAGGAGACAGGCGTGTAACAACCTTTTGAATACCCGGCAATAATAAGCGACGGGTAAACATGTAAATTATTAGTAATGAGCCAACACCGATAGCTGTAGCGGTTAATGCACTTATTAGCGCCGCGTCTGGCATTGATTCAAACCAAGGCATCACCAACTCTTGTAGGTGAGTTTGCTTCATGGCGCTTCAATCTCCTTATTGATGGTAGCAAGGTACTCAGCTTGCTGAGCTTGGTGATAAGTTAGTAGCTGAGCATCTTTTTGTAACCACAACTCATTAATATGTTGTTGGAAAGCCGTTCTAAATGCACGGTCATGCTGATAATCACCAATCATCTCTGCGCTAATTGCTTGCACTTGCACTTCAACTTTAATCACGTTTAAACGGCCACGCATAAGGTTACGGCAAATATGGTCGCCCTCCCCCTGATAAATAATCGAGGTATTTAATAATGCATCAAATTGCTCACCTAACACCTCAAGAGCAAATGCTATACCGCCTGCTTTGGGCTTTAAAAGGTAAGTAAACGGACTATTTTGCTTACTGTGCTTTTGACTTGTAAAGCGCGTGCCTTCAACAAAGTTAATGATTGTTGTTGGGTGATTACGAAAATCACGACAGCTACGTTTGGTGCGCTCAACATCAAGCCCTTTCAGCTTAGGATTTTTTGCCAGTTGCGCTTTGCTCACCCGCTTCATAAAAGGCATACCCATAGCCCATGCGCCAGTGCCAATGAATGGCACATACTTCAGCTCATCTTTTAAGAAAAACTTTGGCGCGGGTAAAACATCGATTGCACTCAGAACAACAATGTCTAGCCAGCTCATATGATTAGAGATAAGTAAGTACCAACCATCTGTAGTAACTTTACCTTTAATATCAATTTCAATTACTGGGCAACCTAACCACAAGGCAAAGCGGTTACCTTTACACCAACCGCGATAAGCTAAATGAAGAATATCGCTAACCACCTTAAATGGCAGTAGTAACTTAAGCACACCAAGCAGCAGCACCAGCGTGCCCCAAATAATCACATTAGCAAACAAGACAATACTAACTAGAACGCCTGTTAACCAATTTGGTAAAAATTTCTTTAACATATGTGTGCTCTCGACTGCGTTAGCAATACTACTGCGTTTTAGCTTCTAATTCGGCTAACTGTTGATTTTTTTCTTCCCAAATTCGATTTAGCTCAGCTTGAAAGTTAACTCTAAACTCTGCATCGCCCGTATAATCCCCAATCAAATTTGGACTCACTTCCATCACTTCTACTCGCACATCGACTTGCTTTACTCGACCACTAGCAAAGTCCACAAAGCTAGGAATACCACCAGGGTAATGAATGGTTACATTCACTACTTTGGAAATTTGTTCACCCATTGCTTGCATAACAAACGCAACCCCGCCCGCTTTCGGCTTTAATAGGTGCTCAAAAGGACTATTTTGGCGAAAATGCTTTTGCTCAGTAAAACGCGTACCTTCAACAAAGTTAACAATACTCACTGGCATTTCTTTAAACTTTTCACAGGCTTTGCGCGTGGTTTCTAAGTCTTTGCCACGCAATTTAGGGTTTTTCTTTAACTGGGCTTTACTCGTACGAGTCATGAATGGGAAATCCAACGCCCACCATGCAAGACCCAAGAAAGGAACGTATATCAGCTCTTTTTTCAAGAAAAAGTTTAAAAACGGAATACGGCGATTAAACAGACGTTGCATAACAACGATATCGACCCAGCTTTGATGATTCGCGATCACCAAGTACCAGTCTTTCGCTTTTAACTGCTCAAGACCTGTCACGTTCAGATTATATGAAGCAAATATGTTTTGGTTGATGCTGTTGCAACTCACCCACATAGTGGCGCATTGCTTAGCAATCCAACTCATTAATTTTTGCAATGGCTTGATTGGAATAAGCTTTATGAGGCCACAAATAAAAATAGGCACAAACCAAAAAAGGGTATTGAGGGTGTAAAATAAAAAACTGAACACACAACGGATCATCGACATTACTACTTATTCCTTTAACGCTTAATCTTCAAAATACGTATAGCCAGCAAGGCCTGCATTTAGTTCTGATAAATATTGTGCCTTAGATTGCTCATCAATTGCCAGTGAGTTGACCCGTTTTGCAAAGTTTTCAGCAAGAATCTCGCTATCATAATCAACAAACTTTAATACGTCCTTAACACTGTCACCTTTAATGGCATTAGTCAGTTGATAGCCTGCTTCTGTAAGCTCAACATGCACTGAATCTGTATCGCCGAACAGGTTATGTAAATCACCTAAAATCTCTTGATACGCACCCACTAAAAACATTGCAATATGGTATTGCTGACCTTGCTTGTACTCAGGAATAGGTAAGCTGCTCTCTATGCCTGTGCCTTCGACATAATCACGAATTTGCCCATCTGAGTCACAGGTAATGTCTTGAATAATGGCGCGCTGTGTTAATGGCTGATGCAAGTTTTCAACTGGCATGACAGGGAATAACTGCCCAATCCCCCAGACATCGGGGAGTGACTGAAATAATGAGAAGTTAACGAAGAGCTTATCGGCAAGTTTCTCGTTTAAATCGTCTAACACTTCTCGATGTGAACGGGCATTCTCACTAAGTGATGCACGAACACGATGTAAAATTGTGAAATACAACTGCTCGAGCTTCGCCCACTCAAGCATAGTGAGTAGGCCATGCACATATTGGTCATGGGCTTCACTGAATAGATGCATTGCATCATGATAAATTTCCAACGCCATACGCGGTGTTAAACGCTGTAAACACTGCCACATTTCATCTAGTACCAATACACTGCCTGCCTCTGGCGCCGTTGGATTTGCATGGTTTGGCGCACGCTCAACATCAATAACATCTGTAATTAATACCGCGTGGTGCGCTGTTAACGCTCGGCCTGACTCGGTAATAATGGCAGGGTGTTTAAGGTCATGTTGCTGACACACTTCAGCAAACGCATTAACTACATTACGCGCATATTCTTCAACACTGTAGTTCATTGAACACGAACTACGTGACCCAGAGCCTTCGTAATCAACACCTAAACCGCCACCGACATCCACGGTATTAAGTGGTACGCCTAACTGTGTTAACTCTGCAAAGTGACGAGCACATTCACGCAGTGCGCGATGAATATCGCGGATATTGGCAATTTGCGAGCCGATGTGGAAATGCACTAGTTGCATTAAATGAAGTTTATTGCGCGATTTAAGCAGCTCAACCGCAGATAGCACTTGCCCTGCTGTTAAACCAAACTTACCTTTTTCGCCACCGGTATTCTGCCATTTCCCCTTACCAACCGAGTTTAAGCGAATACGAATCCCAATTGATGGCTCGATGCCTAGATCATCAATTTCTGCCAATAGAGTAGTTAGCTCAGAAAGTTTTTCTACAACAATATGAACCTTATGACCCATACCTTGGCCAATACAGGCTAAGCGTAAAAACTCACTGTCTTTATAACCATTACAAACGATGGTAATTGGCTCTTGTGCTACACCTAAAATAGCCATCAGCTCAGGTTTTGAGCCGGCTTCAAGGCCCACTAAACCACTTGGGTGAGCAAGTAGTTTACTGACCACAGAACGCTGTTGATTAACTTTAATTGGATAAACACAGGTATAACTACCTTGGTATTCACGGGCATTTCGTGCTTTGGTAAATGCGCTAGTCAGCGTTTCAACGCGATTTTGTAAGATATCGGTAAAACGCACTAAAACAGGTAGGGTAAGACCTTGCTTTTTAAATTGCTCAGTCAGTTCAGATAAAGACACCGCGGCTTTAGTTTGATCGCCATCTGGGTAAGCCACCAGCTCACCTTGTGCGTTAATGTCAAAGTAACCGTCACTCCAGTGAGCAACATTGTATGTTTCGCGTGCTTTATCTAAACCCCAAGTCATGGCAATGTCTTCTGTAAATTCATTAAATATAAACGCACATTTTAATACGCTAGGGCTGACCACGCTAACAAAAATTGCGCTGTATGCCAAAGTGATAAAAAATATTCGCTATACTGATTAAAATTTGATTGAGCAATTAGCCAAGCACTGGCAGAATTGCACCCCTTTTTTACCATTAACCAAAAGTGTATAAGCAAGATGGCTAATTTAGATCAAAATAACTGGTTCACTGAAATTAGTGACCGTGATGGTAGTGCCTTTTCATTACGCATTACTAAGAAGCTTGATGAACAGCAATCGCCATTTCAAAAAGTAGAAATGTACGAAACAACTGACTTCGGTAATCTGATGATTATTGACGGTTGTACTATGGTAAGTAGCCGTGAAAACTTTTTTTACCACGAGATGATCAGCCATCCGGCATTGCTTGCACACCCAAATCCAAAAAATGTTGTGATCATTGGTGGTGGTGACTGCGGTACTTTACGCGAAGTATTAAAACACCCAAGTGTTGAAAACGTAACGCAAATTGATATCGACGAAGTCGTGACACAAATGTCACTTAAATACTTCCCTGAGCTGTGTGAATCAAATCAAGATCCGCGTGCTACAGTGATGTTTGATGACGGCATCAAGTACATGCGCGAAGCAGCGCCAGAATCAATCGATGTAGTAATTGTTGATGGTACAGATCCAGTTGGCCCAGGCGAAGGTTTATTTAACCACGCTTTCTATACCAGCTGTTTAACTGCACTTCGCCCGGGTGGCATCTTAATTCAGCAAAGTGAATCGCCACTTATGCACATGCCACTTTTAGTTGAAATGCGTGATGCAATGACTGAAGTGGGCTTTGTTGACTTACAAACGCTGCCTTTCCCACAACCAATTTATCCAAGTGGTTTATGGTCTGTAACGCTTGCTCGTAAGTCAGAAGCGTTCGCTGGTTTTCGTGAAGATGATGCCAATAAACTTGCGCAAAGCACTGAATACTATAATGCAGGTATTCACCACGGTGCATTAGCCACACCTAATTATATGAAACGTGCTTTCGAGAAAAAGTAAGCGTTTTGACTAAATGAAAAAAGGGCTCATTGAGCCCTTTTTTGTTGTATTAAACCTTAAATCTATTAACTAACTGATTCAGTTCGTCAGTAAGCTGATTCATACGGTTAGCGACCTCTTGTGTTGAACTCGCTAACCCGCCTCCATGTTGGGTTTGATCGTTTAGATCAGACAGGTTTTGACTAATTTCATCTGCCACAGCAGTTTGCTCTTCAGTTGCTTGTGCTGTTTGCATCGCCATATCATTTACTTTGACCGATGATTCTTGCATCGAGTTAAGTATATCGTTAGTTTGGGTAAACGATTCTACTGCTTCATCAGCAAAACGCTTACCACTATTAATCGCCTGTAAGGATTGCTCAACACTGGCTGCAAATTGCTCAACCATAGTTTGAATATCATTAGTGCTTTCTTGGGTCCGAGTTGCTAGGGTACGAACCTCATCTGCAACCACCGCAAAACCTCGCCCTTGCTCACCAGCTCGCGCAGCTTCAATTGCAGCATTGAGTGCAAGTAAGTTAGTTTGCTCAGCTATAGCGCGAATAACTTCAAGCACTTTAGCAATGTTGTCTGAGCTTTGTTGCAGTTCAGTGGAACGTTGGCTGGCATGTTCCATATTATCTGACAAGGCAACAATTTTTCGACTCGAGTTATCAACCGCAGCCAAGCCTTGTTTAGCCAGTTGCTGTGAGTTGTCAGCTTCATGGGATGAGTTTTGTGCCACACCTGCAACCTCACGACTTGCAACGCTCATTTCATGTACTGCACTAACTATTGATTCAGATGCTTGGCTAAGCTTTTGATTTATTTGATGGTTCTGATTAGCAAAATTATCAAGGTCACGACCTAAATTATGCAGCTCTTTAGCCTGTCCAAGTATGTCTTTGATAAGTTGTTGTAGGTTATCTAAAAACCCGTTAAAAGCCGTCGCAAGTTCTGCAAACTCGTCTTGTGTTTTTACATTGATACGGCCTGTTAAATCACCATCTCCCGACGCAATCTCATTAATTCGCTCTGTCACAAAGTTAATCTGCTTCGTGAGTTGTCGAGGTACATAATAGCTAAACCAACCAGCGACAAGTAAAACGATAGCGATCATTATCATTAGTTTAACTTTAAAGCTGATAACACCATCCATTAACTTCTCAGTTTCAGATTTTGATGTTTTATCTGCTGCTTCGCCTGCTTTATCTAAAATATCCCTCAGTGCTGAAAATGTTTGTTCAGCAATCTGCTTTTTTTCACTGTTTTGTGGGTCATTGATAAAGTTTTTTGATGCCGAATACCATGAATCAAATGCGCTATCAAAATGACTAAACCGGTCGACTACCTCGGTGTAAGGTGACATGTAAGACAAGTATTGCCCAAAGCGCTCTTTAACTTGCTCGGCATTTTCTTGATGTTCATTTAGATAAGTTTTATCTGTGTTACTGCTTGTAACAAGAGTAAGCTCGGCAACCTTTGCTTGGTAAATATCTCTATCAGCATTAACAACGACCGAAATCGCATTCAAAAATCGTTCTGATTGCGCGTCAACAGCTTGTTTTTGCAAACTGATAAGATAAGTGTAGCCTGCAATTAGAATAAGAATGGCAATGCCTAACAAAATAATCGGTAGGGAACTTTTAACGCGAATGCTTTGTAAATTCATACATTTTCCTAATTAAAAATCGAAACCAGCATGCTTATTGAATCTTAGCTGAAAAATATAAAACTGTATGAAATTAAAAGTGCCAACTCGCTGAAAGCTGAAATTGCTGCTGCGAGTTATGCTCATTAAATCCCATACCGGGTCTGTTTTGAGCGTCACTGCTCAGCACTGAATATTCAGCACCTACTTGCCACTTGGTTGACAGTTGATAACGCCAACTTGCGGTTAAAGCTTCTCCACGACTTTGGTTAGGATCAAATTGCCAATCATCATGATCGCTAACCTTGAAATAATCATACCTAATTGTGAGACGATGCTGGTCTAACTTGTGGCTTAATAAAACAAAATGGCTATAAAAATCATTGTCTACCCCACGATTTGTACCCATCGCAGTTTTACCATCAAGGAGCTGTACAATAATGCGTGTTTGCTTATTAAACTTATACAACCATGCCGCGCTTAAAAAACGTGTATCCCACGCATATTGACCAGTACGGGTATTCAAAGCACCTGGATCGCCATTGTTGTCATAATAATAGACACGTAATTGTGATTTTTTTTGATAATCCCAATGAGCGCCAACGTAATAGCCAAAGCGCCCATCGACTTCTTCGAAAGGCTCCACGTGCTCGGCTTGCTTATCTAGCTGCGACCATTCAAATGAACGTGGAACAGCAAAATCAATTTGTTCATTGAACGTAGTCTGCCTGTCATGCATAGCAAAGCCACGCCATGACAGCAACGTCCCAGCAGGATCGTTGCCTTTAAAAACCGCAGCAAAGCCTTCAAAACTATGATTACTTCTAAATTGCCTACCTGGGCGCTTGATGTTTGCCTCTAAACCAAAGGCCCGCACTTCTTCGCCAATCCAAGTATTAATCGCAGAATTAGTGTAGTTATAAGGTGACATCCAGCCATTTTGCGGGTTCTCAAGCGACATTTTGGGATAAAAGCCACCTCCTTTCACTGTCCATTTATAACGACTAGCTGTAAGAGGCTGATATTGCAAATAAGCCTGAGTTAAACCAACTGTTAGTTCTGGATCAGGGTGAGCGTTAAGTACTGTGTGCGCAGACCAATCGCTATTTAACTCAAAACGACTACTCAGCATAGCTTGGGATATCACAACACCATCATGCTCTTGGTCATAACGGTATAAGCCAATTCCTTTACGCTGATAGCTAGCTAGTTGGTCACCACGCACAGCCGAAACAGTTACCAGACCATCATGCTCAGCATATACCACTGCAGGCAACCCAAAAACACTCGCCAATAGCAAGGCTTGCCATTTATTCATAATCATCAAACTCGTCACTGCTTAGTTCTAATTTTGGTAATAAGTTTTGCTTTAACTGATAGCTCACCGACTTTGCATTGTTCGTTATCTCGATAGTTTCTGGTGTACTGATATCATTAAAGCGGTCATGCCAAACAGCCAAAGTAAACTTACTTTCAGGTAAGCTTAATTCAACCATACCTTGATCATCTGTTTGCCCATAAATCCCACCATCGACGACCACAATGTAACCCAGCATCCAGTCATGAATGTTACAGCCAAGCTCAACAACCCCCGATTGTGCAAAGTTAATCGGTTTTTCGGGTTTATCGTGGTAAAGCTTTAACTCAAATTGCTTTGTTTTAGAAAATGAATAAACGTGGTGCATGATTGAATCAAGGTTAGGAAATTCAACATTTGCCCCTTGTGGCACTGCCAGCACATGAGGCACAAAGGCACGTTCTTTTTGGCTCATGGTATAGTGACTATCAGCAACAGCAAGCTGTTTTGAACCTTTGAGCCAAACCACGGCATTCTTGACTGGCTGATTCTGCTTATCAACTATCTGTATTTGCTGTGCCAATAAACTTTGACTAAACAATAGTAGCAACAGGGTTATTCTTATCATTTTGCTTAACCTTTTTAGGTGCAGGGCTGATATCGCAGCGTTCACTTTGTTGAATACGTATGCAGATCTCTCGTATTAACCGGCAAGTCACTTTATGCTTTAAGGATGTATGAGAATACGTGACAACAATCCATAACCATAAGCCGCCAAGGAACAATAATGCGATTAACTGCCTTAATGTTAGCAGCCTTTTCAGGTACTTGCCTAGCACAAACCACAACCGTCAGTTCACCTGATGGGCAGATCAAAGTAACTATCTCAGATGAGCAACACACACCTAGCTACGAAATCAGCTTTGCAGGTAAACAAGTCATTGCTAACTCTTCGTTAGGCCTTGTTTTTAAACAACAACCAGCAATGAGCGAAGGTTACAAAATTAGCAGCCAAACCACTGATTCGGTAAAAAGCAGCTGGGAGCAACCTTGGGGTGAGCGCCAAACAGTAGTTGATAACCATAACGAAGTCGCTGTTACTTTTAAAAAACCACAACCACAAGGTGGCACGTTTACGGTACGTTTTCGCGCTTTTAATGATGGTGTAGGTTTTCGATACGAATTACCAAAACAAGCTGGCTATGATGATGTAGAAATCACTAAAGAACTTACAGAGTTTGCTATTACAGACTCATCAGATGCAACTGCATGGTGGATACCAGCTCGTGGTTGGAACCGTTATGAGTATGTTTATAACACCACTCCACTTCATAAAGCAGCACTTGTGCACACACCATTTACTATAAAAAATAAAGAGGGTGTGCATATTAGTATTCACGAAGCTGCCCTTGTTGATTATGCAGGCATGGTGTTAAATCAACGTCGTGATGGTACCTTCCAAGCCGATTTAACACCTTGGTCAGACGGTGTAGCGGTTAAAAAGCACGGCGCATTTAATACTCCTTGGCGTACAATTCAAATTGGTGATGAAGCCGTTGATTTAATCAACTCAGATATCATCTTAAACCTAAATGAGCCAAATAAGCTGGGTGATGTATCTTGGGTTAAACCGGGTAAATACGTAGGTATTTGGTGGGGTATGCACATCAATGAAAATACTTGGGGTAGCGGTAAAATTCATGGTGCAACCACTGCAAACACGAAATATTACATGGACTTCGCTGCTAAATATGGCTTCGATGGCGTGCTAGTCGAAGGCTGGAATATTGGCTGGGATGGCGACTGGTTCTATAACGGTGACGTTTTTAGCTTTACACAACCTTATGACGACTTTGATATTGAAGAGCTGACACGTTACGGCAAAGAAAAAGGCGTACAATTAATCGGTCACCACGAAACGTCGGGTAACGTGACTAACTACCGTAACCAAATGGAAGATGCATTTGCGTTATACGAAAAATCAAATGTAAGCCAAGTTAAAACAGGTTATGTCGCCGACGGTGGTAACATCAAGCGTATCGATGAAAATGGTATTGTACGCAAAGAGTGGCACGATGGTCAGTTCATGGTTAATGAATACCTACACAACGTAAAACTTGCTGCAAAACATAAAATTAGTATCAACACGCATGAGCCTGTGAAAGATACCGGCCTACGTCGTACATACCCGAACTGGATTGCTCGTGAAGGTGCCCGTGGTCAAGAGTTTAACGCATGGGGTACACCGCCGAATCCACCAGAGCATATTCCAATGCTAGCTTTCACGCGTATGCTTGCAGGCCCAATGGACTTTACGCCAGGTATTTTTGATATGGGCTTTAACGGTTTAGGTGCTGATACCAACCGCCCACAAACAACCCTAGCGAAGCAATTAGCGCTATACGTTGTAATGTACAGCCCAATTCAAATGGCGGCAGATTTACCACGTAATTATTTAGCGAAGCCAGATGCATTCCAGTTTATTCAGGATGTACCAACTGATTGGCAACAAAGTATTGCACTACAAGGTGAAGTTGGCGATTTCGTTGTATTTGCACGTAAAGAACGCAAGCGTGATCAATACTCAGGTAACGACTGGTATCTAGGTGCTGTTACAGACGAAAAAGCCCGCACTTTAGAAGTGAAGTTAGACTTCTTAGATAAAGGTAAAAAGTTTGAAGCGCAAATCTACCGCGACGGTGACAAAGCTGAATGGGTAAATAACCCTTACGACTTAAAAGTAGAAAAACGCATAGTGACTGCTGATGATAAGCTAACGTTAAAGCTTGCCACCAGCGGCGGCACAGCGATTCGTTTTAAAGCAATCTAAGCTAAAAGCTGAAAGTTTTAAGCTTCAAGTAAAAAAGAGCGCGGCATTTGATGTCGCGCTTTTTATTGTATTTAGAAATAGGAGCACTAGTAATGGCTATGGTTACTTGCAAATCACCTTCCTCAAAGGTAAATTTTTTGAATGATTACTCAAGTAAGTAAAGAATGGATCCTTTAGAAAGACTTGCACAGAGAAATACCGCACATAAAACAGCTCGTAAAAAAGAAAAGCGTGAATTACTTTGGCATATTCCGATCACTGTAATCAGTATTTTAAGTTATATGTCTATTTACATCTTTTTAGTGACTGACGACATAAATCCGAATGATTTGCCAATAACTGTAAAGCCAGTATGGGTGGTTTCAAATCTACTAACTCTGGGGCTGGGTGCCACGCTCTTTGTAAGCAGTATTGCGTTTTTAGTATTTCTATATTTTTTAACGAAATATATAAAGGTAAATATTTTAAAGCTCAAAGTGGCAACTATAACTGCTATGCTATTTCTTGTTAGTGTATCTTTTTTTGCACTTGGCAATTTTTGTAACAGCTTAATTTATAAAAATAAAATTTTAATTGCCGAGTTCATGCATTTTGGCTTTTATGAACCACCGACTCTCATTCAGATGGCTTTAAACTGGCTAACTATCTTAATAGTTATCTTGTTATTTTCTTTAAATTTCATTATTGCTTCAGCCCCCTTTAAAGCAAGAAAGCACTTTAAAACTAGTTTTATTGATAACTCATAACTGTGGCAACTTAAATTATAAGTAACTAACTGCTCTGTAAATCTCCACCCATAAAAAAGCAGCCCACTCGGGCTGCTTGAAACTTATAGCTTAAGGCTTACAGCTAAATACTTTTAAAACGGCAAATAGATTTGCGCGCTGAGGCCACCTTCTGGGCGATTAAGTAGTTGTACTCGGCCGCCATGCATATCGACAATACGTTTAATTATCGCAAGCCCTAAGCCACTGCCTTCGCTACCGCGAGCGGCATCACCTTGTTTAAACGGTTCAAATACAGTTTCAAGTTCGCTTTCAGGGATCCCCGGGCCGTGATCGTTAACCACGACCATAGCAAACTTTTTATTACTGCTCACGCGGGTTTCAACCTCTATATCACCATCTGAATAGCGAATTGCGTTTTCAATCATATTAGTAACAACACGCTTTATTGCCACCATACTCACTGGCACTTCACTTAAGCTCGGATTCTCTTTAAAGGTAATAGTGCGGTGATGTTTTTGTTCAGCTTCGACAACTTCTGAAACAATCGCGTTTAAATCTTCTAGCTCAAGTTCTTCACGTTTGTGGTGGCGTAAATATTCAATGAATTGGTCGATAATGGCATTCATGTCTTCAATATCATGAATGATCCCTTCACGCAGGTAATCTTCATCGTCCGACATCATTTCGGTGGCAAGGCGAATACGTGTAAGCGGCGTACGCAAGTCATGAGAAACACCTGCCATTAATAACCGACGGTCATTCTCAAGGGCAGCAATACCACGCGACATTTGGTTAAACGCACGGGTTACTTCAATAACTTCTGTAGAGCCTTGCTCTTCTAGCTTGGTAGAAAAGTCACCCACCCCTACTTTAACAGCGGCTTGTTGCAGTGCCTTTAAAGGTCTATTTAGATGGCGGGCAAACAACCACCCACCGAGTACACTTAAAAAGCCAATACTCGATAAATAAAAGGTTAAGAATTTTAGGTTGTTTTCTTGCAGGCCGGTGAGCGGCACGCGTACCCAATAACCCGGTGCTTGTGGAGCTTCAACCCAATAAACAAGTGGGTCGGTTTGGCTAATACGTACCCGAGCAGAACCATTGAGCTCTTTCGACATGCTTCGCGATAGCATTGAGTACTCACGAGTTTCAGCCAAACCCTGACTCATTGCTTGGCGCTGGGTCATGACCTCGATGCCGGTGATCTCAAAAAACTTATCAGAAGCTTCCTTGCTAACCTCAACCCCTTCTTCCCATTCAATAAACACGGTTTTCACCTGTTTAGATAGGATCAGGTTTACTTGTTCTATAGTTGGTTTAACAACATAAAAACTGACCGTAATATAAGAGACAATTTGATTGATTAACAGCAGGGCTGCAACCAAAAATACCGTTTGTCCAAACGCACTACGTGGAAACATGCCCATTACTGTTATTTTTCACCGTCTGGCACAAATACGTAGCCTAAGCCCCATACTGTTTGTATATAACGTGGATTCGCGGCATCCACTTCGATCATCCGGCGTAAGCGTGAAACCTGCACATCGATACTGCGCTCAAGCGCACTGTAATCTCGGCCGCGCGCTAAGTTCATCAGTTTATCGCGACTAAGCGGTTCACGAGGATGAGTCACTAACGCTTTTAATACCGCAAACTCACCACTGGTTAACGACATTGTTTTATCACCATGGCTCATTTCGCGGGTCGCAAGGTTTAGTGTGAAGTCACCAAAGCTAATTTCGTTTTCTTCGGCAGCAGGCGCACCCGGCACTTCTTTCGCACGACGACGTAAAATTGCTTTAATACGCGCCAACAGTTCACGTGGGTTGAATGGTTTAGGAATGTAATCATCAGCACCAAGCTCTAAACCGATTATACGGTCAACTTCATCGCCTTTGGCTGTAAGCATTACAATTGGAATGTCATTTTCTTTTTGACGTAAACGACGGCAAATTAATAACCCATCTTCACCTGGCAACATTAAATCTAATACTATCAAATGGAAGTTTTCGCGCTCTAATAAGCGATCCATCTGCTCTGAATTTGCTGCTGAGCGAACAATAAAGCCTTGTTCTACAAGGTAACGCTCTAGCAAACTTCGTAAGCGCATATCGTCATCAACAACCAATACTTTTGTCGTTTCGTGTCCCATAACTTTCATTCTTTTTGTAATATGTTACTTATTAATATAAATGAAAAAGTTAAGAATAAAAAACGAATTACGCGCTTAGATTGTTACTGAACATTTCAAAATCCGACTCGACAAAGGGTATACTTTGCGGCTGGTTTTCTTTTTAGGCTGAATAAAATGGCAAAGACAAATTTAATAACCCGAGAAGGGTATCAGCAATTACAACAAGAACATGACTACTTATGGCATGAAAAGCGCCCTGAAATTACCAAAATTGTGACTTGGGCAGCAAGCTTGGGCGACCGTTCTGAAAACGCAGATTATCAGTTTAATAAGCGTGTTTTACGACAGATAGATCGACGTGTGCGCTATCTTCGTAAACGCATGCCAGATCTTAAAATTGTTGACTACAACCCGCAACAAGCAGGTAAAGTGTTTTTTGGTGCTTGGGTCGAAATTGAGAATGAACAAGGCGATACAAAGCGTTTTCGCATTGTCGGCCCCGACGAAATTTACGAGCGCAAAGATTACATTTCGATTGATGCACCTATGGCTCGAGCGCTCCTTGGCAAACAGGTAGATGATGATTTTTCGGTGATCACGCCTGAAGGCGCAAAAGAATGGTATATCAACGAGATAACTTATCCTGATGCAAACTAATTTTCCCTGAAAATTCAGAAAGCGTTAATTAGTGATTGTTTAGTCTAAAAATGTGATCTATAACTAAAGGTACTCAAGATAAATCATTACTTGAGTTTTAGAAGGTAGTAAGTATGTCAAACGCAATACAACGCATAATGAGTAATGCCATTGTATTCGCACTATTAATTAGTGTGAGTTTGATATCTTACGGCAGTGATATAGAAAGCCACTCAGACAGTGTTACGCCAACTGCTCATTTTATTGCGTGTGATAGTGCGGACCCTGCTAACTTAGATACCGACCTCGATAAACATACTCCTGCGTTCATCACTAATGTAGCCCAACCACTGCAAGATGCACCTGTTGTTTCGTATGTTCCCCCTTGTAATAAGGTGTCTGTTTATAGCGCGCACCAGCGAGGACCACCTGCTTTTTAATTAACTCAAATTTTCTATTTCAGTTTTATTAAAATGTATGGTGATCAAAATGAATAAATTCAAAGAATTACGTCTTCAAGACATTTCTAATGGTGCTTTATCTAATACTGTAAACGAAGTTGAACCAACCCTCGACTTAACTTCTCCTGCGCTAAAAGTATTAAATAGCTTTACAAGCAAAGACCCTGTGCGAGCACATCATGATTTGAGTATTGTCGATGCACTTAAACAAACCAGCAGTCGTTGTTCTGACTTTATTTTAGTCGTAGATAATGACGAAAAGCTTATTGGTATTACTTCAAGTGCTGACTTACAAAGCTCTAAAATCATGATTCTTGCTCAGCGCCTCAATTTACATCGCAATGAAGTTACTTTGCAGCATGTAATGACACCACTTAGCAGCTTAGCTGGTGTAAGCTTACAAAGTATTAGCTATGCATGCATTGGCGATGCACTGCAAACTATGGAACACCAAGGTATGATGTTCCTTTTAGTAACCAGTGCTGAACATGAAATTTGTGGTTTGATTTCAGCCCGTGAAATTGCTAAAAAATTACATATTCCTGTTAATATCAACCCAATTGCTAATGGCTTCAGCGAAGTATTACAGCAGGTTGATCACCCGCACTAAGCGTTAAAACCCGCGTTGTGTAAGACTATTTTTGCAGGCCTTAAAAGCAGTGCTTTTAAGGCCTTCTTATTGTGATATTATTCAGGCAATTAATCTTCAGTTTTACTGATTTTCTATTTTTAAAAAGGGTTATGCATGAGCAATATCTCTGCACGCTTAGCAACTGAGCTAAGTGCCCAGCAACCACAAGTTGTTGCTGCAATCAAATTACTTGATGAAGGTGCCACAGTTCCTTTTATCGCCCGTTATCGTAAAGAAGTAACTGGTGGCTTAGATGACACGCAATTACGTTTACTTGAGCAGCGTTTATCGTATTTACGTGAATTAGAAGAGCGCCGCAGCTTTATCCTTAATACTATCGAAGAGCAAGGCAAGTTAACTGCTGAGCTAAGTGCTGATATTAATAACGCTGACAGTAAAACTGAGCTTGAAGATTTATATCTGCCTTTCAAACCTAAGCGCCGTACAAAAGGACAAATTGCCATTGAAGCGGGTATTGAGCCGCTTGCCGATGCGCTATTTAACAACCCTAGCCTCGACCCTGAACAACAAGCAAGTGACTACATTAATGCCGATGCAGGCTTTGCAGATAATAAAGCGGTGTTAGATGGCGCTAAATTTATCTTAATGGAGCGTTTTGCAGAAGACGCCAAACTACTTGCTAAATTCCGTAGTCATATCGCACAACATGGTCAGATTGAAAGTACTGTAATCGCTGGTCAAGAAAATGAAGGCGTAAAGTACCGCGACTACTTTGAGCATCAAGAACCACTTAAAAAAGTACCATCACACCGTGCACTTGCTATGCTGCGTGCGCGTAATGAAGGCGTCTTACAACTTAGTATCAACCCAGAGCCTGGCGCAGAAAATCCGGCGCAAGTGTGTGCACAAATGATTGCCGATCATTATCGCTTAGATGTTAGCAATTCTGCTGCAAGTAGTTGGTTAATGGGCGTAGTGCAATGGGCATGGAAAATTAAGTTAAGCCTTCACCTTGAGAATGAATTTTTAGGTGCAATGCGCGAAAAAGCAGAAACCGGCGCAATTGACGTTTTTGCTAAAAACTTAAAAGATTTATTAATGGCCGCTCCTGCAGGTCCACGTACTACGTTAGGTCTCGATCCTGGCCTGCGTACTGGTTGTAAAATTGCCGTTGTCGATAGCACAGGCAAGCTGTTAACAACACAAACGATTTTCCCGCACGCACCACAAAATCATTGGGATAAATCACTTCGTACTCTTGAGCAATTATGCCGCCAACATAAAGTTGAGCTAATCGCTATTGGTAATGGTACGGCTTCACGTGAATCTGACAAGTTAGTTGCAGAGCTGATTAAAGCGAACAGTGAGCTTAAGCTAAATAAAATTATGGTCAGTGAAGCAGGCGCTTCTGTTTATTCAGCGTCTGAGTTTGCCGCCAATGAATTCCCTAACCTTGATGTTTCACTACGTGGTGCTGTGTCTATCGCGCGCCGCTTACAAGACCCACTTGCTGAGCTGGTAAAAATTGAACCTAAATCAATCGGTGTAGGTCAATATCAGCACGATGTATCGCAAAGCCAACTTGGTCAAACGCTAACATCTGTGGTTGAAGACTGTGTAAACTCAGTGGGTGTAGACTTAAATATGGCGTCGGTGCCATTACTTACTCGCGTATCTGGCTTAAACAAAACGTTAGCACAAAATATCGTTAGCTACCGTGATGCGAATGGCTCATTTAGCAAACGTTCTGAACTTAAAAAAGTTGAACGTTTAGGGCCTAAAGCCTTTGAACAAGCTGCCGGTTTCTTACGTATCAGCACAGGCTCAGATCCTCTTGATAACTCGTCAGTTCACCCTGAAGCCTACCCAGTTGTTAAGCGTATCTGCGAGAAGAACAGCTTAGATGTTAACAGCCTAATTGGTAACTCTGACATCCTAAACAAGCTCGTTGCGAACGACTACACAGACGAAAAGTTTGGTTTACCAACGGTTACCGACATTATCAAAGAACTTGATAAACCGGGCCGCGACCCGCGCCCTGAGTTTAAAACAGCTGAATTTAAAGCCGGTGTTGAAACCATTAATGACCTAAAACCGGGTATGATTTTAGAAGGTGTAGTGTCTAACGTTGCTAACTTTGGTGCCTTTGTTGATGTGGGTGTACACCAAGACGGTTTAGTGCATATTTCTGCGATTACTAACAAGTTTATCTCTGATCCACGTGAAGTGGTTAAAGCGGGCGATATTGTAAAAGTAAAAGTAGTTGAAGTAGATGCTGCCCGTAAACGTATTAGCTTTACCATGCGTTTAGACGATGATGTTGATACCAGCAATAAAGCCGCATCAGCTAGCAAACCTAAGCCAGCTGCGAAAGCGAAAAGTGCACCTAAACAAAAACGCGAATTTGGCAATGTTGCCATGGGTAATGCCTTTGCTGATGCATTTGCCAATGCAAAAGTGAAAAAATAATAGGCTGTAGGCATAAGTCGAAAAAAACCGCGTAAGTGTAAACTTACGCGGTTTTTTATTTTAGAAACTTAAATAAAAGCAGAGAACTGATTTTGATTAGTTGGCGAGGTCGCTGCTTGATAAAAATTAGCAATACGTGCAGCGCGCTCATCTACTTCAACGTCACGCTTTGCTGTTTTGGTTTCGCTAGTTTGAGTAGCGCTATCTTCACCATACTCACTGTTTATTTTGAAGGTCGATTTACCTGAATCAACATCGCCATCGGCTGATTGACTGGCGAGCTCAGCTTGCGCTGCCATCAGCTTTTGCGTGGCATCTGCGGCAATTGAACGATCAGCACTCGAAGGCTCTTGTGGTGCAAGTGCTGCAGCACGCACCGTCTGCATTTTTTCAATTGTGGCTTTTGGGTCGCCTTCAATTACAGCAACATCAATTTGCACCTCGCCGCCCACAGCATAGTTCGTACCATCAGGACCGCGTTGATATTCATAGCTTGGTGAGCCCGCATATTGCCCCCCCACTGATGCATGAGCTTGCTCATGAATACGTACTTCGGTATCGCGGGCTTTTAGCTCTTTAATTTGCTCAGCATCTTGCTGCTCTTGCTGGGCAACCTTTTGCTCTTTTTGCTGCTCTTGTTTAGCTTCTTGTTGTTCTTGCTCTGATTGTTCAGGCTCTTCTTGCTCACCACCTTGCTTACGTTCTTCAATCACCTTGTCTTCAGCCAGACGCCCTTTTGCATCATACGTACCCGCCTCAGAACCCGGCTGCTTAGTTTTGTCGCCATCATTCAGGGTTTTATTTTCTGCGTTACTCGGCTTGGTAGCGGCAGGTGGCGGGATCACTTCACGTAACTGATTATCACGGCGAGCACTTTCGGTGTGCACGTTCGCCGTGTTGATATTAATCGAAGGAAACGGAGTGACGATATTCATAAGTTTTTAAACTTTAATATCTATTAATGTGCCGAGCACTTCATCAGCAGTCTGAATCGTGTTGATATTGGCTTTTGCATTAAACTCTTCAACTTTTAAGTTAACAAGCGACTCATCAATTGGGGCAGGTTGTGAAACTGGCGGAGTTACAGCTTCATTTGGAGTCGCCGCTTGTAATTGGCGTTGTTGAGCTAATTGGGCATCATCTTGCTGATCAATTGAGGCACGGCTAATCTCAGCGCTTGCCTTTTCGATACCTTGGCTTGCACGGTTATAACCTTCTACCGCATTATTAAAAACAGAACTGATTGGCATAACACCCTCCAACAGTGAGATCTACCCGGTAAGTATCGCTCATAAAACGAGCAAAATAAAGCTAAATCCCGCTATTTTTCTGGCCTCTCAGCGAGTTTTGCTTAACACATTGATTTCAGTGCTGATATAAATGCTGCTTTATGAGAAATAAAAGGCGCATGTGAAGCTTTATCTAAAACCTCGTATTCAAACTGGGGTTGTATGGCATGCATTTTTTCAATCGCACGATACGGTACTAATGAATCTAAGCGACCGAAAATACCACGCACAGGTACGCTAAGGTTAGCGAATAGTTCCCGTAAATCATCCTGCTGTAAAATGTCTAAGCCCGCACTTAAAGCTTGCTCTTGAGGCGCAGGGTATTGGTTTAAAAGTGCTTTAAGTTGCTTAATATCATCCCGAGCTGATTCACTGCCCATCGCTTGTATCGCCAAAAACCGTTCTATCGTTTTTTCTCTGTGACTAACTAGCTGATCTTTAAATGCATTTAATACGTCAGGTTTGATACCCGGCCATTCGTCGGTTTGCGCAAAAAAAGGCGTTGAGGCAACCAACACAACCTTTGCTACTTTGTCAGGCCAATGTGCTGCAATATACAAGGCAAAAAGCCCGCCCAACGACCAGCCAACAAGAATAGACTGATCATTTAGCTGTGTACTTAGTTGCTCAGCCGCAGCGTGCAAAGTGTAAGGTATGGGAATAGACTGTGCGTTACCAAAGCCAGGTAAATCGAGACAACGGACTTCACCATCATGAAAAAACTCAAGCTCAGGTTTGATCACTTGCCAAACCCCTTGGTTCATTCCCCAGCCATGTAATAGCACCATCTCATTTTGCATAATTTGTATTTCCCAACCACACTTAGCGCTCATAATAGCGTTTAAAGGAATGAATGCAATGTCTCACTTACCTCATGCCTTAAAACTAGGGCTAGACGCACTATTCCCCAACTTTTGCATTAGCTGCCAGAATCACATACAGGCTGATCAAGCTTTGTGTCAGTATTGTTTAGATGACCTTAATTTATTTGACCTTACACGCCATCCAAATCTGTTACACCGACCAGATATATGTGATGCATTTCCTGATAGTAATTTTGACCATTTAATTGCCTGTGCGTGGTATCAAGCACCTTTTAAACTTTGGCTCAAGCAATTGAAATTTAATGACCAACAATATTTTCGTGTGGCACTACAACAAGTGATAGGGAAACAGCTGCAATTAGCTCGTCAAGTTAATGCAAATTGGCCCGACCTTTTTATTGTGCTGCCTCTGCATAATCAACGCTTTTTAGCACGCGGCTTTAATCAGGTAAGCCAAACTTGGCTGCCTGTTTTAAAAAACCAGCAATCTACTGTTAGCTCAGCTCTTTACAAGCAAAAAGCAACCAAAGCACAATCACAGTTAAGTAAAGCGAAAAGAGTTAAAAATCTACAAAATGCATTTGTTTGTCAGCAAGATTTAACAGGGAAAACCGTGGCAGTTGTTGATGATGTGATGACCTCTGGCGCAACTTTAAATGCTGCGACAGAAGCCATAAAAAATGCAGGGGCGAAGCAAATATGGGCTATGCTCACTTGCCTAACAGGGTTAGGCAACCTGCATTATGATTAAGTGTGATTATTTATCACCAGAGGCATGAAAGGCATTACCAAAAAATAAGGCATTGCTTAGTAATCGACTCGTGCCGTACCAGTAACCACGGAATACTGGGTTATCTGTCATGCCTATCACACTGCCTTTGCCATATGAATGCGCAATGAGGCCAGCAGCACCCGCGACTTGCTCTACGTTTACGTCATCAGTAAAGCCAGCTAAAAGCGGTTTATCTGTGTAAGTAAGCACATTAACAAATGGAGCATCTGACTTCTCAAGTAGCCAAGTGCTATTCTTAAATACAGGTAATGTATTACGGTTCAGCGAATACGTAAGTGGGTGAGATAAATCTACAGAGGTATTAAAAATTGCGCCGGCAATACGCTGACGGCCTGCTAAGTGATCTTTATCAGCATAGCTAAGCCCTGTGGTATCAAAGGCACTCGCTACATCACGACGAGATAAGTAATTGGCTTTTAGTAGCTGCTGATCAGCTAAGAACTTAGCACCGCCTTTGTGACCCCAAATAACACCGCCTTTACGCACCCACGACTTAATAGCCACTTTAGTCGCATCATCAAGACGATTGAAATTTCCGTGCGCTAAAATAATATGGCTGTAGTTTTCAAGGTCGATGTTACCTAAACGTTCCATTTCGATAATGCTTGGCGCTGTACCAACAAAACGATCTAAGTAGTACCACACTTCTCCCAGCTCATACTGGCTAGTTCCTTGACCACCCACTAGCAATACTTTAGGCGCTTTCACAACCGCCATTGCACGAGAACCTAAATCAGCCCCCTTCACCGTTAAGCCCGAACTAATGGGTGTAATTTCAATGCCAAACTCATTCTGTGCTTGGTTTAAATAACTAACCCAGTTGCTATCAGTTTGCAGACCAGCAGGAACAAGAATACTACCTGGCTCAAAAGCGATTTCACCTGATGGTGTTTTTGCTGTTAGTGGGCTTAATGCCACACGTGCTTTCACGCCTTGCTCGAGTAAGCTATTAAGCATTTTTGGCGCTAGGTAGTCATCCCATTTGAATGCGTATGCATAGCTTTGCGGTAATGCAGCAAAGCTTGACTTAACACTTTGCTGCCAAGGCATTTTTGCCACATTTAAACCCCAGTTGCTGCTTACCTTTGCAAATTCTAGGTTGAAGGCATGAGCAAGTGTCCAGCCAGATACATCATAAAACGTATTATCAACAAAACGCTGCTGCTCACTGAAAATTGCTTTAATTAAACGAAATTGTGGCTGTGCTAATGGCACATAATAGCTCTGCTCAGAAAAGCTTTGACCGTTTACTTTTAACGGCTCTTCTAACATGTACGCATTGATTTGATGTTGTCTCAATAAATCAAGGAAGTATTGCATGCGGCTTTGATCAGCGCCGCCTTTAACTACATACCCTTTAAAGTCTTCATCACCAGCAAGATCAACTGCTTTGTTGTAAAATTTTGCTTGATAATCAAGTAAGTCTGTACGGTTATCAATCGCTGCTTGGAATGTCGATAAGCTAGTTAATAACTGATTTTTAATTGTAAACGGGAAGCTTAACGGACCGTTGATCGTTTCTTGTAAGTGACCACGCGAGCTCGCTTGTTCAAATAAGATGCCTACACCGCCATTGACGTCTGGGTAAGTTGAGCCTTTACCATAGTAAAAGTCATCAAAGCTTTCTTCAGTGAAGTAAAGTGCGTTGTGCTCATCAAGTGTCTTTGCATGATAGTTTGCAATTGCTTTAGTCAGCGTGACATTTTCTTCAGGCGTGATTGGGTGCTTACGAGTTGGGATCCCTGGTTGGAAAAAATAAGTGCTGTTTGGGCCCATCTCATGGAAGTCAGTTAGGATATTCGGTTTCCATTGGTGAAACTGTGCAATACGTGCACGTGATTCAGGATGTTGTAGTAATAACCAGTCACGGTTTAAATCAAACAAGTAATGGTTAGTACGGCTACTAGGCCAACTTTCGATATGCTCACGAGTTTGCGGATCTGATGATAACTTCATGCCACGGTTGCTGTTTGCCCAATTTGCAAAACGCGCTAAGCCATCAGGGTTTAATGATGGGTCGAGTAAAATAACCGTGTTGTTAAGTAAGGCGTCAATTTCTGGGCCCTGTGCAGCTGCAAGGTAATACGCAACCAGTAACGACGCATTGCTACCTGATGATTCATTACCGTGAACACTGTAACCCATCCAAACAACCGCTGGCTGCTTACTTGAGTCACTTGCTTCACCATTTAGGCGAGCTAAGTGAGCCTTACGAATTTGCTCAACTTGGCCAAGTTTGTCGGACGCTGTAATTGTTAGAATCACCAATGGACGCTGCTCATGAGTACGACCGATTACTTTAAAATTCATTCGGTCACTTTTTTCAGCAAGAATTTGCATATATTGCACAAGCTGATCGTGACGTACATGCCACTCACCCACTTCGTAGCCTAACACCTGTTCAGGAGTCGGAATACTTGGGTCAAATTTCACATCTTGTTCAAAGTAATAAGAAAGAGGTTTTGCTAATGCGCTAACGCTCACTAGCATGGTTAATATTGTTATTATGAAACGCATAGATAGCACCCGTAATTATTTGATGTTTTAACGCTACCATTCGATAAAATAGATGCAACTTTTTACGCTCAACACTGGCGACAACACGATGAGCGGAGTATGATACACAGTATCCGAGTAATTTAGTCAAGTATAGTCCGTTTTATGATCTCTATTTCTGAATCTGCACAATCTCATTTTGCTAAACTTTTAGCAGACCAAGCTGAACAAACAAACATTCGTGTGTTTGTAGTAAACCCAGGTACTTCGCAGGCTGAGTGTGGTGTATCTTACTGCCCAGAAGACGCCGTTGAAGCGACTGATATTCGTCTACCATTCAATGGTTTTGATGCCGTTGTTGATGCAGAAAGCGCCCCTTTCTTAGAAGAAGCTGAAATCGATTTTGTAACTGACAAAATGGGTACTCAGTTAACGCTTAAAGCACCAAACGCAAAAGCACGCAAACTTAGCGATGATGCGTCACTACAAGAGCGTGTTCAACACATGCTTGAAACCGAAGTTAACCCACAGCTCGCTAACCACGGCGGTCAAGTAAGCCTAGTAGAAATTACACCTGACGGTATCGCGGTACTGCAATTTGGCGGTGGCTGTAACGGTTGTTCAATGATTGACGTCACACTTAAAGAAGGCATCGAGAAAGAAATGATCGCCAAGTTTGACGAAATCAACGGTGTAAGAGACATAACTGATCACCAATCTGGTGAGCACTCTTACTACTAACCGGTATCTAAAGCATGCTTAAAAAATGGGTATTTCGCTTAGGTAGCGATCCCAAATTAAGCTTAAAACGCTTTCTTCGCGGCCTAGCACTGTTTGTGCTAGCCGTGATTTTTATTGCCATAGGTTATTATGGGCCCGCACTATTTCAATTAATTGGCCTAGTCATACTCGCAGTGGCTTTATTCTTTGCTGGTTGGGGCTATTTAGGTATTTTTGCCAACCGCTTCGCGCAAGTTTTAGAGCGCTCTTCACCCAAAAATCACGACCCTGATTTGTGGAAGTAATTTAATCTAATAATTGCTGATTATTGACAATTTTACGGTAGCGAAACCACAGCGTTAACCCGCGCATCAGCATAAAGCTGGTCATCGCAAACCATAAACCATGATTTTGCCAGCTACTCACTAACCAAAACAGTCCAAAAAAGCCCACTAAAGCACTAAATAGCATAGTATTACGCATATCTTTAGCACGGGTTAAACCAACAAATACGCCATCAAATAAGAAGCAGCCCATCGCCGCGATAGGCAATATAATCACCCAAGGAAGGTAAACCGTTGCAAGACTGATAACTTCGGGCACATCGGTAAGTAAGCGAATAATTGCCTCACCAAATAATAAAAATATAAGGCTATAAAACAGCGCAAATAACCCGCCCCAAAACAAGCTCAAATTAACCCATAACTTAATCTGCTTAGCGCTGTGCTCACCTTTCGCTTTACCGACCTTAGCTTCACTCGCATAAGCAATACCATCCAGCGCAAAGCTCACCAACATTAAAAAGTTTAGCAATACGGCATTAGCCGCTAAAGTTGTTTCGCCGATCCGTGCGCCATAAAAAGTCATAAAACTAAAACACAGCTGGAGTGCTAGTGAGCGAATAAAAATATCGCGATTTAAGCTCACCAAATCAAGTAACTTAGCAACACTTAACCAGGCTTTCACGGCAAGGTTGACACCTTGCTTTTTGGCGAGCTGAGCAACTAACATAAGTGCAAAAGCAAGGGCGATATAATCAGCAATTAAAGACGCCCACGCAGCTCCAGCCACACCCCAATCAAGAAACACCACAAAATAAATATCAAGCACGATATTGGTAATATTGGTGATTAGTAATAAATAAAAAGGCCCGCGGCCATAATGGACACCTAGCATCCAACCAAGTAAAACCAAATTACATAAAGCAGCGGGCGCACTAAAAATACGAATAGAAAAATAGCTATTTGCTTGTTCTAAAACAGCTTCATTAGCATTTGATAAATATGCCATTAAGGATTGAATAGGTATACTCAGCGCTATTAATAACAGCGCAACCGCTGTTGCTAGTAACAAGCTGCGCTTTAATAGCTCAGCGAGCAAGGTATGATCGCTTTTACCATGAGCCTGGGCAACCAAACCTGTGGTACTCATGCGCAAAAAGCCTGCTAGCCAAAATAATAACGAGATAACTGCTGAGCCGAGCGCTATACCAGCCAAATAGTGAGCGCTTCCTAAGTGGCCGATTACAGCAGTATCAACTAAACCTAACATTGGCACGGTAATATTTGATAAAATCATCGGACCGGCTAATAACAGTAAACTTTTATGGTGTGCCTTATGACGTTTAAGAAAATGTTTCATGTAGTATTTGCAGTCCTGTTAGGTTTATCTTTGCGCGCCCATGGTGCAGTCATTCTACAGTATCACCACGTCAGTGAAAGCCTTCCTGCGGTTACCAGTGTCAGTAGCGAAACATTCACTGAACATATGCAATATTTAAAAGATAATAACTTTAACGTTATTCCATTAGATGAACTCATTACCTCATTACAAACAGGCCAACCGCTAACAGATAAAACCGTCGCGATTACCTTCGACGATGGCTACAAAAATAACTATGAAGAAGCAGCGCCCATCTTAGAAAAATTTGGCTATCCGTACACTATTTTCGTCAATCCCGAGCTAATTGATGAAGGCAAAAGCTATGTAATGACTTGGCAGCAGTTAAAGGAGCTATCGAAAAAAGGTGCCTTAATTAGCAACCATACGCAAATTCATAATTACTTACATCGCAAACAACCAGGCGAGAGTGAAGAAGCATGGCTTGCACGTACTAAAAAAGACATTTTATCTGCCCAGCAGCGAATTAAAGAAGAAATTGGCCATGATTATAAATACCTCGCTTACCCTTATGGCGAGTTTAATAATTCATTGCAACAACTAGTAAAATCGCTAGGCTTTGTTGGTATAGGTCAGCATTCGGGTGCTGTTGGTATCCACTCTGACTTTACCCGATTACCACGTTTTCCAGCATCGGGCTTTTATTCAAAGCTTGAAACACTTGCCACTAAACTCGACTCTCAAGCATTCACTATCAAACAGCTCACCTACTCAGATAGTGTGACAGACGAAAACCCACCTAGTTTAACGATGCAATTTGATATGCAGGACTTTCATAAAAGCCAGTTTGCTTGTTATGTATCAGGTATTGGTCAAGCTGATTTAACCTGGCTTAGTAAAGATACGGTGAAGATCACATCACCTGAAAAACTGAAAAAAGGCCGTTCTCGCTTTAACTGCACGGCCCCTTCTATCGCGAAGAAAGGCAGCTATTATTGGTTCTCTCAACCTTGGGTTATTGTACCTTAACTGCTTGTTTTAGCATTTGCGCTGTGACTTTATCAAGGCGAACCACTTCATTAGCCGCATTGAGTTCGACTGCGGCTTTTGGCATGCCCCATACCACTGACGATAATTCATCTTGCGCGATGGTGTAAGCTCCTGCTTGATTTAATGCGAGCATGCCTTTTGCGCCATCGCTGCCCATACCGGTCAATAACGCAGCCACAACCGCTTTAGGGCAAGCCACAACCAAGGAGTTAAATAGCACATCAACCGCTGGGCGATGGCGATTAACCAACTCATTAGTATCAAGCTGGCAGTATAGGCCGCCTGCTTTTTTCACTACACTTAAATGCTGATCGCCTGGCGCAATGTACGCCCAACCTGACTGTAACTTATCGCCATGTTCAGCCTCCTTAACACTAATTTTGCAGGTTCTATCCATGCGCATCGCAAACGAAGTACTAAAAACCGGCGGGATATGCTGTGTAATCACTATCGGTGGACAGTTTTCTGGCATGCGCACAAGCACTTCTTTAATTGCTTCTGTTCCACCTGTTGAAGCACCAATTGCAAGTACACTATTGGGCTTAAATTGCAGTGCTGTTAAGGCGCTATCGTCTTCAATTTTTGTTTCTTTAAATGCACGTATTCTTGCACCTGCGGCTGTGCGTACTTTTTGATGAAGTAAATGTGCATATCGCTGCAAGTTTTCTGTTACATTGATAGTTGGTTTAGCAATAAAATCAACAGCACCAATTTCGAGGGCTTCCAGTGTAATGGGTGAGCCTTTTTGAGTCAGTGTTGAAATCATCACAACTGGCATAGGACGAAGGCGCATCAAGTTTTTTAAAAAGCTTAATCCATCCATTTTCGGCATTTCGATATCCAGCGTTAAGACATCAGGATTGAGGCGCTTAATTAAATCTCGGGCTTGATAAGGATCTTCTGCCGCGCCAACAACTTGAATGTCTTCTGCTTGCTCGAGTACTTCCTTGAGTAAACCACGGATCAAAGCAGAATCATCAACTATGAGTACTTTGATCATTTGCTCTCCTAAAATAATTCAATATCCGTTTCTGCATCTTGCTGTTCGATATCGTGTAGGTATTTGATTTCACGTTTTTCGAGCTTATCTGAATGCAGTTCACGCATTTTTTTTACTTGGGCTTTACCTGTTTGAGGATCAAACATCACCTTTCGGGGCCAAGGCCCACCGACATCATGAGATACTAAATCTAAACCTTCCTCAAGTATATAAGCATTTGCAAAACGAATGTTGCCAACACCAATATCAGTCATTGAGCGGATTATTTTCCCTCCGCCAAACAGTTTTACTTTGAGATTGCGCCTAGAAGCACCGTTTTTAAGGATTTCATTGATCAGATATTCCATTGCCCAGTTACCGTAACGACAATTAAGACTATGAGCATTACTAGGATCGACTCCTTTTTCTACAGGCAACATAAAGTGATTCATGCCGCCAATTCCTAGGCCTTCATCATAAATACATGCTGCAATACATGAACCAAGCACTGTCGTGATCAATTCATCAGTTTTAGAGACATAAAACTCGCCAGGTAATACCTTAGCAATTACCTTCCCACGACGATTATCCCAAAACCGTTTCACATGCTCAAAGCCAGATATAACAGGCCGGAAGTGACTATTCATGATCCGCCCCTTTGGTAAATAGTCTGGCCTAAGTTTTTAAATTCCTTATGATCCTTCCCTAATGTCTCTGAATGCCCTAAAAATAAGTAGCCAGTGTTAGTCAGTAAGTCGTGATAGCGTTTAAAAAGTTCGTCTTTGGTTGGCTTATCGAAATAGATAACAACATTACGACAAAAAATCACATCAAACGGTCCTTTCATAGGCCAGCTCTGTAATAAGTTTAGACGCTTAAAAAAAATGTTCTTTTGTAGTTCGGGCTTTACTTTATAAAGTTCTCCATCGTGGCTTTTCAAAAACCAGCGCTTAAGATGGCTTTTGTCTAGTCCATTCACATTTGCTGCGGTATAGGTGCCAGCCTGCGCTTTTGCGAGTACATTTGAGTCTAAATCGGTGGCTAAAATTTTCACATCCCAATCGGGTGGAAATAAACCATGCAATGTCATAGCAATCGTATAAGGCTCTTCGCCAGTGGAACAGCCAGCTGACCAGACCCTTACCCGCTTTTGTTTTGCATTACCAACCAATAGTTTTGGCACTATAGTATTTTTCAGGTAATTAAAGTGATGGGGCTCACGAAAAAAAGAAGTCAGATTAGTGGTTATAGCATTAATAAATTCACTGAACTCTTGCTCTTTATTCTCATCAAGAAAACCTAAGTACTCCCTAAAACTCTTTAGCTTGTGATGGCGGATACGTCTTGCTAAACGCGAGTAAACCATTTCACGTTTATGCTCCGCCAATACAATGCCACACGCATCGTACACCTGAGAAGAAATAGCCTTGAAATCATTATCCGTTAATAAAAACTCTTTCATGTGTTTGACCCTGCAGCTGTAACAGTCGGTGCAATTAACTTATTAGAATAAAGTCGGGAAGAGTTTAAAACTCTTCCCACTCGTCACTGGGATCAACAAAATTGTTGCCTTTTGGTGCCGAGCGCACTGGTGAGCTTGGCTGTTTAGCTGCAGGCGCTGAACTAGCGCTGTTTGAAATATCAACTTCGTTATTTGATAACGAGAAGAAGTTTAACAAGCGGCGCATATCATTTGCTTGTTCAGCCATTGATTCGCCCGCAGCTGATGCTTCTTCAACTAAAGCTGCATTTTGTTGAGTCATTTCATCCATTTGAGCGATGGCTTTATTAACTTGCTCAATGCCAGAGCTTTGCTCTTCTGATGCTTGGGCTATATCAGAGATCATTGCCGTAACTCTTTGTACTGCTGTAACTATTTCTTGCAATGTTGAACCTGATTCATTAACAAGTAATGTACCATCTTCAACTTTGCCAACACTGTCTCGGATTAATTCTTTGATTTCTTTTGCTGCGGCGGCTGAACGCTGTGCTAAGTTACGGACCTCACCAGCAACAACAGCGAAACCTCGGCCTTGCTCACCTGCTCGTGCAGCTTCGACTGCAGCATTCAACGCAAGTAGGTTTGTTTGGAAAGCTATTTCATCAATCACACTAATGATGTCAGCAATTTTCTTACTCGATTCATTAATTGCCGACATGCTGGTTACGGCGCGATTGACAACTTCACCACCTTTTTGCGCTTTTGTACGCGTTTCTTCCGCAAGTTCATTCACTTCTTTTGCATTATCAGCATTTTGACGAACCGTACTGGTCATTTCTTCCATGCTTGATGCTGTTTCTTCAAGTGATGAAGCTTGCTCTTCAGTCCGTTGACTTAAATCTGCATTACCTTGCGAAATTTCTTCTGCACCACTGGCAACGAGCGTTGCAGAGGTATTAATGCGATTAATCACTTCAGTAAGCTTATCAGCTGTGGCATTTGCATCACGTTTTAACTTATCGAATGAACCTTGGTACTCTTGTTCTATTCGTTTTGATAAATCACCATTTGCCATGGCATCAAGCATATTGCCCGTGTCTTTTACTGCATCATCGACGATACTAACTAGGCTATTCAAGCCCTGCGCTAGACGTAAGAAGAATCCTTGTTTGCCCGCTTCTTCAACACGCGCTTCTAAATCACCATTCCCGGCAGCAGCAACAAGGCCTGCAATTTCTTTTTCAATCGCCACTTCAGCTGTTCTATCTTCCCACTCTACAACCGTACCAATTCGTTCGTTTTCTGGCGTAAAGATAGGGTTTGCAACTAATCCAAATGTTCGACCACCAACATATATTTCAGTGCTATATGTGCTACTCAACTTCGCCAGCATATTGCGCTGATGTGCTGGGTTTTTATGGAACACATCAATATTTTGACCAATGAGGTTACTACTGTTGAAATTAGGTAAGTCTTTACGTAAATCACTTTCAGCTGCTTTCATCATATTTAAAACAGCTTCGTTCATGTAAATAATATTATTGCCGGCATCTGCAATCATGGTATTGGTTGCCACACGGTCTAACGCGCGTCGAACACGAAGATTCTCTTCTGCTTCACGTTTTTCAGCTTCCGCTTTTGCCACGCTATCAGTGATATCTTGCCATTCAACAATTGTTCCTAGACGACTTCCAGATACACTGAGCCACGGCGTTGCTATTAAACTAAATATTAAATCCGCAATTTTAAGCGTTGTTTTAAAAGGCTCGGTCAAGGTTCTTAGTACTTCACGCTGATGAGATGGTTGCTTATGAAAGTCATCAACACAGGTGCCAACTAAGCTATCAACCGAGAAGTTTGGCAGCACCTCTTTTAAAGCTTCTTCACGAAACTTAAGCATTTTTTGTACTTGGTCGTTAACAAAAATAATTTCTAGGTCATTATTAGCAATCATCACATTGGCTTGGCAGACCCGAAGCGCGTTTGACAGATCTGCATCACGCTTAGATTTTTTTTCTAGCTCTTTTTGCGCTGTAATATCACTGGCAAACTTAATAACTTTAACGACATTGCCATTACTATCAATAATTGGGTTATAGGTAGCTTGAATCCAAATTTCTTTACCATTTTTGGCAAACCGCTTGAATTCATCTGACATAAATTCACCTGTGCGCAAGCGCTGCCAGAACTGTTGGTATTCAGGACTTTGAGTTTCTTGGTCATCAACAAAAATTGCGTGATGTTGCCCTTGAATTTCTTCAAGTCGGTAACCCATGGCATTCAAAAAATTAGCATTCGCAGTGATTATGTTTCCACTTGGTTCGAACTCAATAACTGCCAGCGATTTGTTCAGTGCTGCAACAACTAAATCATTATTTGACTCAACGTTTTTAGGACTACTAAACCATCCCATACCCTTCACCTTCTTGTTAATCTACCCAATTAAATGTCCATTGTTTTTTGTAGGTCTAGTAACGCGACCATCTTTTCACCCACATTGACTAAACCCGCAACAAATTGAGTGTTGTCTGAGTCAGACAAGTGCGGCACCGCTTTCGCTTCATGCTCTGCAATGCTATAGACATCCGAAACGGCATCAACCACGATACCCATAATTTTACATGTGCTCTCTAATTTAACTTTCAGTACAATAACGACAGTTAACGGTCCATAAGTGACAGCGGGCAAGCCAAAGCGCAGCCGTAAATCAATAATAGGAACTATAGTGCCGCGCAAATTTATAACGCCTTTAACAAAGTCAGGTGAGTTTGGAATTTCAGTAATTTCTTCCCAACTACGAATTTCCTGTACCGTAAGAATATCTACACCGTACTCTTCATCAGCCATGAAAAAGGTTAAAAACTGTTTAATATCTTCGTCTTGCCCGATATTCAGCTTACTTTGTAGGTCATCGTGCTCAACAATCATGACGCCTCCAAATTAGCTTTAGATTCAATAATTAACTCTTGGCTTCCTGGCTTCCTTAAGCCTGATAATTTAATTAAGCCGCTGATATCTATAATTAAAGATACTCTGCCATCTCCTAAAATTGTCGCTCCTGATACACCATCAACTTTTTGATAATTCGCCTCTAAACTTTTAATAACCACTTGTTGCTGTGATAATAAATCATCAACCAACAAACCAACTTTTTGATTATCGCTCTCAACAACAACCAACAAAGTTCTATCAAGCGTTTCTATCGCACCTTTGTGATTAAAAATATTGTAAAGCCTTAAAATTGGGATGTACTCATCTCTCAAACGAAGTACATCTAAATCTTTACCGACGCGACTGACTTTGCTGATATCAATTTGTAGTGACTCAATAATAGAAATGAGTGGAATAATGTATGTATGCTGGGCAACTTTAACCAATTGACCATCCAAAATAGCTAGAGTAAGAGGTAACCGGATGGTGAAGGTTGAACCGACACCTGGCGCTGAAGCCACCTCAACCGAGCCACTGAGCGCTTCGATATTACGCCTAACCACGTCCATACCAACACCGCGGCCAGATAAGTCACTCACTTGATCCGCTGTCGAAAAGCCAGGTAAAAAGATAAGCTCATTAATTTCGTTATCGTTTAAATCGTCATTTTCAGAGATCAAGCCATTTTTTATCGCCTTTTCTCTGATCTTTTGCGTGTTGAGCCCCTGACCATCATCCATAATTTCGATAACAATATTACCGCCTTGATGAAATGCATTAAGCGTCACAGTGCCAACAGGGTCTTTGCCCGCAGCAACACGCTTATCAACTGTCTCTAAGCCATGATCTAAGGAGTTTCTCACTAGATGCACCATAGGATCAGAAAGCTTCTCCATCACCGTTTTGTCTAGTTCTGTTTGTTCACCAAGCAATTTAAGCTCAACTTGTTTATCCAACTTTTGCGAGATATCACGAACTAACCGAGGGAAGCGACTAAATACAAAGCTTATTGGTAACATACGAATACGCATGACATTTTCTTGTAAGTCACGAGTATTATGTGCCAGTTGCGCTAAGCCCTCTTGTAACGAGGCGATGGTTGCTTCGGTTATTTCTTGCTCACCTAACTGGCTTAACATCGCTTGAGTAATAACTAACTCACCCACCATGTTAATCAATGAATCAACTTTGTCGATACCAACCCTGATTGAGGTTGACTCTGCATTGGCTGTGGTCGCTTTAACGGGTACTGGTTTTTTCGTATCAGTAGTTGGTTTAACTGGAATAGGCTCGACTTCTTTCTTTTGTTCGACAACTGCTGTAGCCGTTTCAGTCGTTGTAATTTCTTCATCACCAAACAAGCCACCGCACAATGTGATAGCAATGTCAGCGTCATCCTCAACCCACTCAAAAATTTCTTCTATGCAACTTTGCTCTTTGTCTGTGGTTAAGAAAAAACGCCATGATAAGAAACAGTCTTCGGGGGCAAGGTTAGTAATATCGGGGACATCATCTTGAAAGGCTTGTGTTTCTAGCTCACCCAACTCAGCAAGTTCACTGATCATGTACAGTGGTTCATTGCCAGTTTTAAATAAATGATGATGGGGTTTGAAGTCAATTTGAAAGGTATTTTTTATGTTAGTTTCGTTACTAACTGCCTGCTGCTGAACAACTTTGCTCTTAGAGCGCATGCCCAGAATTTCTTCAAATTTAACCCGTAACTCATCAGCCTCTGTTAAGTCTGGCTGCTGCTCCGCTTGCAATGTTCTTAACAACGCTCTTAAGCAATCAACCGACTTGAGAAGTAGATTAACGTGTTCTGCGGTTAAGGTACGAGAGCCTTCACGGATTTGATCTAACAAAGTCTCAAGTACATGAGTAAAGTCAGCAACGGCGCTGAAACCAAAGGTACCACTGCCTCCTTTTATTGAGTGTGCAGCACGGAAAATTGTATTTATCGTTTCCAAGTCTTCTTCGCCTGGCACCAAGTTCAATAACTCGGCTTCCATTGCATCAAGACCTTCGAAGCTTTCTTCAAAGAAAACCTCAAAAAATTGGCTTAGATCTATACTCATGCCCCGCTCCTATTATTAGCGAATCACTTTTTTCAATACCGCTAACAATTGCTCAGGATTAAATGGTTTAACAATCCACCCTGTTGCTCCAGCAGCTTTACCTTCTGTTTTTTTATCAAGCCCTGACTCTGTAGTCAGCATTAGTAGTGGTGTAAATTTATAATTAGGTAAGCTACGCAGCTCGCGAATAAGAGTAATGCCATCCATGACAGGCATATTCACATCAGAAATAACCGCATCAAAACCTTGTTGCTTAGCGATATTTAGTGCTTCGCTACCATCTTTTGCTTCTGTTACATCGAAGCCTGCTTTTTTTAGTGTAAAGCTGACCATTTGGCGCATTGATGCAGAATCATCGACAGCTAGAATTCTCTTCATAAAAACCTCTTAATTGGCATTTTCAAGCACAAGATAATGGCTTAAACCCAAACTAGTAATTGCTTGTTGCAAAGGCTTGCTTTCACCAACCCATATGATTTTGTGTTGTACTGAAAGCAAATGTTTTTGCAGCGCACATAAAAGCTGAATTGACGCCGTATCAGCTCGTGTCACTTCACTAATATCAAGACAAATATCGTCATTCGCAGACAATTCTTGTAGCAAATCTTGATGGAGTGTTTCGACCTGAGTAATGGCTAATTCAATAGGGAGCTTTAACATTATTTGAATCTTCCCTGCTTAAAACAATTCATAATAAAAGCTTAGACTGACTAAACGAAATTGCCATAAATTGCTTTAAAAAATAGTAAATTTTTTTAGTAGCTTAGCGAGTTATGGCAAAAAATGTATTTACTATTGTTAGCTAATATCGCAAGGCAAATGCTTTATTCTGCATAATAGTCTGCTATTAACTTAAACTCCTCCGTTAACTTGCTAGCATCTACTAATGGCACATTACCTTGCTTAAATTGTGGTTTAAAAATAGCTCTAACAGAGCCTGTAGGATCAACTAAAACAACTGATGCACTATGATCAACTGCGTATTCTTGCTGATCGCTATCGTTAATTGCGTAAATTAAGCCTAACTCTCTTACAAATGGAAAAAGTTGTTTATGCGGACCTGAAACAGCAAGAAAGTTAGGATTAAAGTAATCAATATAAGCTTTACGCTTTTCAGTTGTGTCACGCTTTGGATCAACAGCAACAAACCATACTTGTACTTTGTAATCTTGACTTAACTGTTTTTGAATCGCGGTTAGTTTTGCTAGTGTCATTGGACAAATATCTGGGCAACTGGTGTAACCTAGAAAGACCAAATTCCAATGATCCATAAATTGGCTGTTATCTGCAGGCGCACCATGTTGATCAGTTAATAAAAAAGGACTAATCGGTTTCGCTTGCTCATAAACCAGCGCTTCCACCTCAGGGACGCTATTATTTTTTTCACATCCAGCAATAAATAACACCAAGCCCATAAATAATAAAGCGACTATTCGCGTCATAAAACTAACCATTTATCAATAAATAAGACAATAAAGAGTAGCATTAAATGCACAATTGAAAAACGAAATAAGTCCATTGCAGTATCATCTTTAGGTGCTATTTTCAGCTTCAGCGCCTTATAAATGAAAACAGCATTTAGTATGCTCGCCCCAAGCAAATAAATTAGCCCTGACATACCAATTAAGTAAGGGAGTACACACACTAACGCGAGTAAAATGCTGTAAGCCACTACACATGTTTTACAAAATTCAATACCGTGAGTAACTGGCAGCATCGGAATTTTTGCCCGCTCGTAATCACTTTTACGTGCAATCGCTAATGCCCAAAAATGTGGTGGGGTCCAGGTAAATATAATCATCACCAATAACCATGGTGCAGCAGCCATATGGCCAGTTTCAGATACCCATCCTAACAGCGGTGGCATAGCTCCAGCCAAACCACCAATAACAATATTTTGCGGTGTGGCACGCTTTAAAAATGAAGTGTAAATAAAGGCATAGCCAACAAGCGCAAACAAAGTAAGAATGGCTGTAAGTGTATTCGCCCAAATCACAAGCATCATAAAACCTATTACGCCAATCACTCCAGCAAAGCTCAAAGCGTGCTGTTTACTGAGTCGACCTTTTGCCACAGGGCGATGGCGCGTACGTGCCATTTTACTGTCGATTTCACTATCAACAACATGATTGATCACAGCAGCTGCGGCCGACAGCAAACCAATGCCTAGCAAGCTTGCAAGTTGCACAAATACTCCTCGCCCAACATCAGGAGCTAATGCCAGACCAACCCATGCTGTGAGTACAAGCATGGCAACCACTTTAAATTTACTGATAGCTAAGTAATCTTTAAGTAACTCTGAGCTTTGAATAAATAATGATTTTTCTGAGCTTAGTAATAATGCCATCACAGCCTCCTAGGTTCTTATTTTTAAGTGGAAGCATAGTCTTACCATGCTAAGCAGTAACAATGCGGCCATTAGGTTGTGCGCAAGTGCAACACTTAATGGAAAGTGCCAGTGCACAACAGCTAGGCCTAAACAGATTTGGCACAACAAAGCGATTAATACAGTGACGGTACAGTGCTTAATTTTTCGTGAGTAACAGCGTGAATATATGCGCCACATGATCAGTGCTAACACCACACAAGTAACCAGCGCCCAAATACGGTGTAGCAGATGAATAGACATACGCGCCTGCTGCGATAAAACGCCATATTCATAGGTGCTGTGCTCAAGCGGTAGCTGAAACACACTCTTCAAAGAAAACGGTTGTCCGTAGCTACACAGCGGTAAGCCATTGCAATGTGGAGCTGCATAATTCGCCGCAAGCCAGCCACCCAATGCAATTTGCAGTATAAGCACCACCAAGCCCACCAGCGCTAACCGGTAATATGGCTTTGCGCCGCTATCACTGCTAGCAACAGGTTCGGTCTTTAAACGTAGATACAATAAAAACAGCAACGACAAAATACTAAAACCGCCGAGCAAATGCCCCATTACAACTAAAGGTTGTAGGTTCATAGTGACAGTCCACATGCCCAATACGGCTTGGAATACCACCAGTAATAATAGTGCTAATGGCAGCTTAACCGGCATATTTGGATATTGACGTTTTAAAAATGCAAAAACAAACAAAGCTAAAATTAATAGGCCAAGGGCACCGGCAAAATAGCGGTGGATCATTTCTTTCCATGCTTTTGCAGCCTCAAACATCATATCAGGGTAGTTTTGCTCAACATGTAACAGAGCAGTTTCATGTTTTGGCACGGTTAAAAATCCATAGCACCCAGGCCAGTCAGGACAGCCAAGCCCAGCATCACTCAGCCGTGTATAAGCACCAAGCCCAACAACTAAGATAGAGAAGAAAACCGTAATTAAGACTAAATATTTATAATTTTTATACATCTTTATCCCCTTAATGAGGTTTAACTTGAACGCGCATAGTTAAGTAGTTTCTTTAAGTCTTTAAGTAAGCCTTTTTGAATCAGTCTGTTTTGTTCTGGCTCAGCCGTGTAGGGGTAATGCAAAACCACTAAGCCCATGTGATCAACTAAATATAGGTCTCCCGCTTTGAGTGCAGGACTTACTGCTAATTGACGCCAATTTGCCGATACCTGCTGTTGATTTGTCAGTACCGCCACATCCACTTTTTGCTGATTTTTACCTAAAGCGACATATAGGTTATCTAGACTGGCTAATTGGTTTGCACAAACATCAGTGCACTCTTTTGGATAATTAAGCGCAATAGTCCATTGTTTAGGTTCGCCTTGTTGCCAATCAACTAGCTTCACTTCTTCACTTAAAAGCTCACCATGATTACTCGAACCACTCGGTAACCACTCAAGCTTTAATGCTGCATATGCAAGTGCCAACGGCACAAAACAGCACAAAACGAACAAACTAAGCGGGTTTATTTTCATAACCTCTCCTTCTCATCGCAAAAAAAGCAATAACTACACACGCTAAGCCGATTAATAACCACTGCACGGCATAGGCGTAATGTTTATCTGGCCCCATCACGACACTCTGGTAATGCGGGGTTGCAATACCATCTGCTTCATTGCGATAACCAATAAAGCCTTGTAAGGGCTTTGCTAATTGAGTACTAAAAATTGTTAAATCGATGCCTTGAATACGCTTAGGCCAGCCTTGTTCTGCACCAATCTCATCGGCGAGTGTGAAGCCTTGTAAGTTGCCTTGTTTCAATTGCACAGTGGCCGAAAACCTTGTTGATTCTGGCCACACAACGGTTGGCAACTGGCTACGGTTTGTTGGAGCTTTTAGCCAACCAAAGTTAACGATTAAAGGCGCGGTTTCACCGGTAATTGTCATCGCTACTAGTAAGTCATAGCCCACTTGCCCCTGATAAATTTGATTATCAAGCAGCCAGTACTGTTGTTTATTTACCTCGCCAGAGACTTTGACTTGCAAGCCCGTTTTGTTCAGCTCTTTAGGTAAATTTTGCAGCTCTTGCCAATTCAAAACTCCTTGCTCTTTCGAAACGGCTAACTGGCTTAGTTGCTGCTGTTTTTGCTCGCCTCGCTGGTATTGCCAAACGCTGAGTCGTAAACAAATAAGCACTGCAAGTATCACAACGCAAATTGCGATAATTGAGCTAAGCTTTTGTTTGCGCCATAAAATTAACTGCATTTGGAATACCTAATATGATTAAAATCATTATTGTTTTGTTATTACTTTATATTCTGTTCAACCTGTTTAGAGCGCTGTTTGTGATGATGTCAGCAAAAGAGCACTCGAAACCCATGTCGCATTACTTAGGTCGTCGAGTGCTGTTTTCAGGTATTGTGCTGGTGCTCATCATTGCCGCAATGAAATTAGGCTTTATTCACACCAACCCGTCGCCGCTTCACAAAGCTACAGCACGTACACAAATACAAATAAACACAACCACACCACATCAACAAAGTGCCAATACCAAGCAGCTGCTTGAAAGGCAAAGTGCTTTTCACTCGTGAAGTGGCCTTTAAAAATTCTTAGTAGCACTACAAATAAAATAATGGTTCCAAGTGTCACGTGCATACCGTGAAAGCCCGTTAACAAGAAAAAGGTATTCCCATAAACGCCCGCATCTAAGGTCAAACCTAGATCTTGATAAGCATGCATATACTCATAAACTTGTAAGCCAAGGAAAATCACACCTAATAGCACGGTTAAAGATAAAAACACCTTCAGGGCGCCGCGCTTATTGTTTTCAATAGCAACATGAGCAAAGTGAATTGTGACCGACGAGGTAAGTAGAATAAGCGTGTTGATCAATGGTAGACCTTGCCAGCCCATAGCTTGTGTGGTCTCGCCCGCTGGCGTAGTTAATAGCGGCCATACGGCTTCAAAGGTTGGCCAGAGTACTTCATTGGTCATAGCATTATTACTTGCGCCACCAAGCCAAGGCACCGAAATCATACGGGCGTAAAATAGTGCGCCAAAAAATGCCATAAAGAACATAACTTCAGAGAAGATAAACCAGCCCATACCTTGTTTGAATGAACGATCCATTTGCGCTGAATAAAGCCCTTTATGAGACTCTTCAATAACGTTTTTAAACCAGCTAAAAACCATATAGATTAATATTGCAATGCCTAGATACAACACATACTGGCCACTACTGCTCTCACCACTTACTTGCATCACTGTTAAACCAGCACCAACAGCAATTAAAAACATCGCGATGGCGCCAACTATTGGCCAAGGACTCTCGGCTGGAACATAGTATTTTTCATAATTTTGATTCATTTTGTTTGCTCCCAATTAGCAATTAGCTTGGCGGCTTTTAATCGTTTTTAGCCACAACATGCCCGCTAATATCAAACACGGTATACGACAACGTCAGTTCCTCAACATCGTCGGGTAACTCAGTATCAACATAAAACAACAAGGTAAACTCCATTTCTTCACCGGCTTTCATTGGCTGCTGATCAAAGCAAAAACAGGCGATTTTATGTAAGTACTTTGCCGCTTTACCCGGTGATACTGATGGAATTGCTTGCATGACTTTGTCTTCATTACTGGTGTTTTTCGCTGAGAATTTAACTTCACGCATGGCACCAGGTTGTACTGCCACACTGTATTGCTCAGACTGCACCTTAAATGGCGCGCCGCTTTGAGCGTGAGTGGTAAAGCTGACATCAACTTGACGCTGTGTATTTATTGATTCACTCGCGCTCGCTTTTTCTAATGATGGCTTACCATTCAACCCTGTAACGTCGCAAAACACGTCGTAAAGCGGCACCATTGCAAAAGCAAAAGCAAACATGAGCAAGCATGTAATCAGCAGTTTTTTTAGCAAAGGTGCATGGTTCATTACTTAATCTCCGGCGGTGTTTCAAAGGTATGATAAGGTGCTGGAGAATCGACTTCCCACTCTAAACCTTCAGCTCCATCCCATACTTTGGCAGGCGCTTTTTCGCCCCCTCTGGCACATTTAAATACCACCAACACAAACAACAGTTGCGATAAGCCAAATGCAAAACCACCAATACTGATAATGGCGTTAAAGTCAGCGAATTGCAGTGCATAGTCAGGAATACGACGCGGCATACCGGCAAGGCCAACAAAGTGCATAGGGAAGAACAACACGTTGACACTGATTAGCGATAACCAAAAATGCCATTTCGCCAGCGTTTCGTTATACATGTTGCCGGTCCATTTCGGTAACCAGTAGTAGGCCCCCGCCATAATTGAGAACACAGCTCCTGTCACAAGCACATAATGGAAGTGTGCCACCACAAAATAGGTATCATGATATTGAAAATCTGCCGGTGTAATCGCAAGCATCAAGCCAGAGAAACCACCTAAGGTGAATAACACAATAAAGGCGATGGCAAACATCATCGGAATTTCGAAGCTAATTGAACCGCGCCACATGGTGGCCACCCAGTTAAACACTTTAACGCCCGTTGGCACCGAAATGAGCATGGTGGCGTACATGAAAAACAACTCGCCTGCCACAGGCATCCCAGTGGTAAACATATGGTGTGCCCAAACGATAAAACTTAGCAGCGCAATCGATGAAGTTGCATACACCATAGACGCGTAGCCAAATAATTTCTTGCGCGAGAAGGTAGGTACGATAGTCGATATAATGCCAAAGGCTGGTAAAATCATGATGTACACTTCAGGGTGACCGAAGAACCAGAAAATGTGCTGGAACATCACAGGGTCGCCCCCTCCGGCTGCATCAAAAAAGCTGGTTGCAAAGTATTTATCGGTCAACACCATAGTGACCGCCCCTGCTAGAACAGGCATAACAGCAATTAACAAAAATGCAGTGATTAACCATGTCCATACAAATAGCGGCAGCTTCATCCACGTCATACCCGGCGCTCTTAGGTTGACGATAGTCACGATAACGTTAATCGCCCCCATAATTGAGCTGATACCCATGATATGTACAGCAAATACAAACAGTGCGGTGTTGTCGTTACTGTAAGTGGTGGAGAGTGGTGCATAGAAAGTCCAACCAAACGCAGGACCGCCACCCGGCATGAGTAACGAAGCCAACAGGATTAAAAATGCGAAAGGCAATATCCAAAAGCTCCAGTTATTCATACGTGGTAAGGCCATATCTGGTGCGCCTATCATCATAGGTACCATCCAGTTTGCAAGCCCAGTGAACGCGGGCATAACGGCACCAAACACCATGATCAAGCCATGTACGGTAGTCATTTGATTAAAAAAGTGCGGATCGACTAACTGTAATCCAGGTTGAAACAGTTCAGCGCGGATCACCATTGCCATTGCTCCGCCAATTAAAAACATGGTGAGTGAAAAAATCAGGTATAAACTCCCGATGTCTTTATGATTGGTGGTGTAAAGCCAACGCTTAAAACCTTTAGCAGGGTGATGATGGTCGTGATGCGCATGCCCAGTTGCTTGCTCGTTAATAACATTACTCATTAGTTCGCCTCCGCTGCTGCATCAATCGCGGCTTGAATTTGACTCGGTTGGATAACATCGCCGGTGTCATTACCCCACGCATTTCTCTTATAAGTAATAACCGCAGCAAGTTGCTTGATTGAAAGCTGTTTATCAAACGCTTGCATTGCTGTGCCAGGCTTACCGTGTAACACAATATCTATGTGATCTTTTACATCACCTAATACAATGGGGCTGCCTTTAAGTGCTGGAAAAACGCCTGGTAAGCCCATACCGGTAGGTTGGTGGCATGCAGCACAACTAGCCATGTAGACTTGCTCACCCAAGGTCATAAGCTCTTCTTTCGGTAATGTTTGATCAAGCAAAGCAGCATCCGCTGCGGCCGCATTGGCTTTTTCTTGCTTAGCATCTGCAAGCCAATTAGCAAACTCATCTTCAGGTAAAGCTTTCACCACTACAGGCATAAAGCCATGATCTTTACCGCATAACTCAGCACATTGGCCACGGTACACGCCTGGCTCGTTAATACGTGTCCACGCTTCATTGATAAACCCAGGATTTGCATCCTTTTTAACCGCAAAATCAGGCACCCACCATGAATGAATTACATCGTCTGAAGTCATTAAAAAGCGAACTTTTTTATTGATAGGAAGTACTAGCGGTTTATCTACTTCAAGCAAATAATGTTCAGTTTTCTCTGCTTGGTTGTCTATTTGATCTTTAGGAGTAGATAGAATCGAGTAATAGGCAATGTCTTCACCCATGTACTCATAATGCCACTTCCACTGTGAGCCCGTCACTTTAATGGTGATATCGGCTTTAGAGGCATCTTCCATGGCAATTAAGGTTTTTGTGGCAGGCACAGCCATGGCGATTAAGATGACAAATGGAATGGCAGTCCAAAGTATTTCAACTTTTGTACTTTCATGAAATTGGGCAGGCTTGGCCCCTTTGGATTTACGGTGGTGTATTAAAGCCCAAAACATCACCGCAAATACGATGATGCCGATTACACAGCAGATAATAAATATCGTCATGTGTAACTCATAAACATTATTACTTATATCGGTCACCCCTTTACGCATATTGTATTGGCTATTTGCCAATGCAAGCTCAGGAAGTGCAAACAATATAAGCCACAAGGCGTAACGCAGTTTACCCATGTGACGGCTCCTTTAGATGCTATTGCAAGACGCAAAGCGAAAAGGCGATACAGCAAGGTGCCCATTCGTTTTTCTTATTGTTCAGAGCGACTACGTATCATTTTGACCCACTTATGATACCGACCCCCTGTCTAACACCTCGCACATTTTTGTGTCTTTTTATTAATTAGGTGTTAATACAGTGTATTAACCAATTAGTTAAAAAATGACCAATAAGCAAGTTTTAATGATAATAAATGTTTATTTTGGTGCAGAAATAACAACTATAATCAGCGCGTTATTTAATGTTTAGGAGTAAAAACGAAATATAAAAAGAGAGGAAAACTGCGCCATATAAGGCTTTAAATGAAGAGTAAGGATTCACAAATCCTAATTAAGTAGTAAAATTTCAGTGGCGCACCAAATTGAGTCAATTTGACGCACCAAATTGGGAACGTTTACATCCAGTCAGCGTTACGAATAACACCTACCGCTAACCCCTCGATGTTGAACGACTCATGCTCAAGGTCAACCTCAATAGGCGAAAACTCTTCGTTCTCAGCGTGTAAAAGTACTTTGCGACCCGCTTTTTCTAGACGCTTAACTGTTACATCTTCATCGACTCGAGCTACAACTACTTGCCCGTTTTCAGCAACTTGTGTTCTGTGTACTGCAAGCAAATCGCCATCCATAATACCAATGTCTTTCATACTCATACCATTTACACGCAGTAAGAAATCGGCTGCAGGTTTAAATAATGAAGGATCAACTTGGCAGTGGCTTTCAACATGCTCTTGCGCCAAAATAGGTTCACCAGCTGCAACACGGCCAATTAAAGGTAAGCCTAGTTGCTCTGGCTCATCTTCTTCAATTAACTGAATACCGCGACTCGCCCCAGGCTTCATTTTGATCATGCCTTTTTTAGCCAGTGCTTTTAGGTGTTCTTCAGCAGCGTTGGCACTTTTAAAACCTAATGTTTGAGCTATTTCAGCACGCGTAGGTGGCATGCCTGTATCTTTAATAAAGACTTTAATTAGTTCTAAAATTTGCGATTGGCGTTTAGTTAATGGGCGCATACAACTGGTTTTCCATACAGTACATTTAACTGTGAGTATATACAGTTATTTGAAAATCGCAAATTTAAATTAACCCCATCATATTGCTACAAAACTAACATTGAACCACACCGAAAGATGCCATAAGGTATTAGCTTTAATTAGCAGGCTAAGGAAACACAATGAGTATTTGGCACCACCCAATCACGTTAGAGCTTTGCAAAGAGCTAGAACAAGGGATCACCGGTCAAGGCACTTTAATGAAAACTATGGGCATTGAGGTAACTGAAATTGGTGATGATTATTTAATGGCAACTATGCCTGCTATTCCTGAGCATCATAACCCTATGGGTATGGTTCATGGCGGAGCAAACGTTGTATTAGCAGAGACAGTGGCAAGCTATGCAGCCAATTTCGTGATTGATTTCAATAAGTTCTATGCTGTTGGCCAAGAAATTAATGCCAACCACATGAAAGCGTCACGCAAAGGAACGTTAACAGCAACAGCAAGACCGTTGCATTTAGGTAAGCGAACTTCTGTTTGGGATATTAAAATTACCAATGCCGCAGGAGAGCTTTGCTGCGTATCAAGAATGACCGCAGCTGTTGTAGAGCGATAAATTCAGGCTATTTTTCGACAGGATAAATAGTAATTTCAATCCCTGCGCCAATTGCAGAGATACGTAACAAGGTATCGGCATGCAGGGGTTGGTTAAAGCATTTAGGCGAATTACCTGATTCAAAGCCTATATCAAATGTACGCTTTGAGCACGATAACCACTGTTTTAATGCATTGCGCGAGCAAGACTCAATAAGCTCGCAAAGCTGGTTAATCGCTTTATCTGGAGAGCTGATATCTGCGGTTGCTTCAATACGTGCTAGTTGGCGGTATTCATCTTGGTCATAATGTAAAACCATGGCGTTTTTCTTCAAATCAGCAACAAGCGCACTAATATCGTGCTTTGATTCAAGCTCCAGATCTACATTTAAAAATTGAATTTCCGACATACTCTCGTTTTTACCCTCTATTGATATCGACTGAAACTTTAACTCAGTTTTGTATATATACCAAATCTAGAATACAGTTAACGCGACATTATGCCGCATTGGCAATCTAGCTAAACAACCTAAAATAGCGCCCACATAACAATAATAACGGGGTAATAATGAATAAACGTCTGTTTAAGTATGCTCGTAAAGGGCATAAATGGCTTGGTTATTTACTTGCTTTACAGATCTTTTTTTGGCTTTTAGGTGGGCTTGTGATGAGCTCATTACCACTTGAAAAAGTGCATGGTAAGCATCTGGCTAATCGCAGTTTAAGTAGCCCATTTTTATTGTCGGACTACCCTGCTTCAATTGATAAAATAACAGCGCAATTTGAGCAAATCGAAGGTATTAAATATAGCCATTTTTTAAATACCCCGATTATAGAAGTTACATCCTCTAACGGTACGTTTACTTTTGATGGCAGAACAGGTGCTAAAATGCCTGCACCGAGTAAAGCGCAAATCATTGAAAATGCGCAAGCTCACCTGCTTATTGACGCAAAAATAACGCAAGCGCAGTTATTAACAAAAGGGCCTAGAGAAGTCGGTCACAAAGCCAATGTTTGGCAAATTAGCTTCGATGATTGGTTAACAACAACCTTATATTTAGATAGCCAAACCGGTAAAGTTATAACTGTGCGCAGCACCCTGTGGCGCATTTTCGACTTTTTCTGGATGCTACACATTATGGATTATGATGAGCGTGAGAACTTTAACAATCCACTACTCATCAGCTTCTCGGCCACCAGCGTACTATTTTGTATTACAGGAGTTCTCTTGTTACTACAAAACGTTCGAATTAAACGTAAAAAGCCAGCTACACGTGTTGGTCAATCAAAATAGGATTGCCATCTGGGTCGGTGATAATAAAACTCGCGTCACCGGCCTTTTGTATTTCTAATCCTTGTTGCTGAAATTGTGCAGCTAATTGCTCAAAGGTTGCAAATTCATCCAAAGCTTCAGCATTTTGATCCCACCCTGGGTTAAAGGTCAGCATGGTTTTGTCGAACATACCTTGAAACAAACCAATTAAATGTTCACCGTTTTTCATAATTAGCCAATGCTGTTCTATCTCCCCGGCAAACTCGTTGAAACCTAGCTTTTCATAAAACTGCTTTGAAGCACGAATATCTTTGACATTTAAACTCACTGAGAAGGCACCTAATAACATAGTTGTAATTCCTTTAATTAAAACGGCCTAACAACTATAGCTGAGTTGAAAAACTTTTCATTTTTAGAATAGTCGCTCTAAAATAGCGCTTCCTGTAGTTCACTGATGTGATGGATATGCGTTTATTTCTATACTTAGCCCTGTGTTTTATTTTCACTTTTCCTATATCCGCTAAAGAATTTTCGAGCTTTTACAGTGCCAAAAAGCATTTAATTAAGAATCTACCAAGCAACAGTAAAAGCTTATATTGTGGCTGCGACATAAAGCGCCAAGGTAAAAAACTTGTGCCAGATCCTGATGCGTGTGGTTATATTCCTAGAAATCCTGTCACCCGCTCAGGAAAAGAGAATGCCCGCGCAAAAAGAATAGAGTGGGAGCACATTGTGCCTGCCTGGGAGTTTGGTCATCAATTACAATGCTGGCAAGATGGCGGTCGTAAAAACTGTAAAAAGGTCAGTGCGAAATTCCGTCAAATGGAAGCCGACATTAATAACCTTGCCCCTGCTATAGGCGAGATCAATGCTGACCGCTCAAACTTTCGCTACGGCATGGTGTCAACATCAAGTGCAAGTTACGGAGCATGCCCTGTAAAAATCGACTTTAAGCAGCGCGTATTTGAGCCACCCATTTATGCAAGAAAGCAAATAGCCGATACCTATTTTTATATGCAAAAAACCTATGGCTTAAAAATATCAGACAAACAACGCAAGCTATTTGAATCGTGGCAAAAGCTTGAAATAGCTGAAATTAGCAATCGTAAGTTACTCTAATAGTGAAATTCTTATGGGCTTCTAAAGTACAAAAAGAGCTCCGTATTTCACTTCCTGATCTAGAGCGCGAAGTTAACTAACAAAAAAGGCGCAGCTCAAGCTGCGCCTTTTACATCATAAGCTTTGGTGAGGGCCAAACACCTCGTAGTGAATGCGTTCACTTGCAACCCCAATACTTAGCAGCTGCTCTTTGATCATTGCCATAAAGGCAATAGGGCCACACAGGTAAAAGTCACCTTTGCTTATTGGTAAGCTGTCAGCGATGTGGTTTACATCCATCAAGCCCGCAAAATCGCCCCCCTTGCCATCTTTAAACCAGGTAACACAATGTAATGAAGCGTGCGCTTGTTGTTGCTGTATTAAATACTCTTTAAAGGCAAACTGCGTCTCACTGTCGCAAGCATGTAGATAATGGATTGACTGGTTAGGTTGATTACTTAATAGTGTTTCGAGCATCGCCATCATTGGGGTTTGACCAACACCCGCAGAAATCAATACAACAGGCGAGTCGATTTCGCGAAGCACAAAGTCGCCTGCAGGTGGGTAAATTTCTACCTCATCCCCCTCAGTTAAGCTGTGTAGGTAGTTAGATACCAAGCCTTCTTCTTTCACGCTAATTCGGTAATTGTGGCCATTACTTTGCTGTGATAAAGAGTATTGCCTAACTTGCGTTAACTCACTGTTTGCTGGCGTTACTTTAATTCCTAAATATTGGCCCGGTAAATACGCCACAACAGGCTTTGCATCGGCAGGCGTTAATATGAAACTGCAAATTTGCGATGACTCCATACGTTTTTCTGTAATTGTGAAAGTACGAGTACCAAACCAACCTCCCGGTGCCTTTTTGGTTTTTTGATATAGCGACATCTCCTCATTGATACATACATCCGCTAATAATGAATAGGCTTCACGCCATGCATACTCGACCTCAGGAGTAAATTGTTCTGGCAATAACTCTTTTAAAGTCGCAATCAGATGTCCACCAACAATAGGATAATGCTCTGGCAAAATATGGTAACTGGTGTGTTTATGATTAATGCGCGCAAGCGCACCTTTTAACACTGCCAAGTTATCAATATTTGCCGCGTAGGCAGCTAAGGCATTAAATAGCGCAAATTGCTGAGAGCCCGATTGCTGATGCGTCATATTAAAAATATTTTTAAGCTCTGGGTTGTAGCTAAACATACGATCATAAAAATACTCAGTCACTTGAGGGCCTGCTTGTGCAAGCAACGGCAAAGTACTTTTAACAATCTGGATCGTTTTTTCAGATAACATAGTTTTTCCTATTGGAGAGATTAACCGCGGCGACCATCAACACGACGATTCACTAAGATGGGCGCACAATGAAATAAAAATAAGCTAAAGCCAGCAACCCACAGCAACGCACTTAACTGCCATGCAAGGTGATGACCTAAATAAACGGGAAGTAACGAACGTACAATGGCAGCTATCACAATGAGTACAAATGCCAAACTAATGTACGCAGGGGCTTGTAATGCGCGCCCAGTGTGACCATGAGAGACACGTACCATCATGGCGATGATCATCACACCTATGGTGCCAACAGTGATCAGATGAAGCGCATCTTTGAATAAGATAACTGGGCTGAAATAGCTCAGCGCGACGAGTATTAAACCAACCGATAAAGCCCAATAAGCCACGTGTAATGACCATAGCAAAGGCACTTTTAGAATGCCTTTATGCCACCACAAAACACACCGGGCTGAATGTAAACAAGCAAGCCAAGCAAAAACCCAACCGGTGCTCATTGCGCTAAAAAATAGCTGACTCATAAAAAACCACGCAATGGCGAAAAATGAGCTAAATACGACTAATTTATCGAGCTTGGGGGCTCTAACTTGTTCACTTAGGTTAAGGCCGCGCGCGGTAAAAAATGGCACAACTCGCCCAGCCACAACACCAACTAGCAGTGTCATGATAAGTACAGCGGTATCAACAACCCCCAGTGCCAGCGACATTTTATTAAGTACAACTAAGCTCAAAAAAATCACATTGAGCGCACAGAGCAAAGATGCGATGACAACAAATAAGTAGTTATGGCTGCTTTTTGCCTGTATCAGCATGTCAGCTAGAATAATAATTCCAGCTAGCCACCAAACGAGTTGTAGCGCACTAACAATATAAAGGTTTAGCTGCTCGAACCCTGCAATCTCAATAAAAAAACTAAACCTTGCAGCAAGCCAAATCATGCTAAGCAAACAAAGCTTAATACCACTTACACTCGCCACACCTGTCCATGTTTGTGCGGCGGTTAGCAAAAAGCCCATGGCAACCACGCCTGCAAAGCCAAACAGCATTTCGTGAGCATGCCAAAGCGTTGCGGGCATTGTTAGGTGCCACGGTGCATAGCCCGCCAAGATTAAAAACCAGTAACTCATAGCAAATACAGCTAAGGCACCTGCCGCCAAGAAAAAAGGCCGAAATGCTAATGCCCATAACGGCCACTGGCTGAGTTGATAAAATTTGATCTTAGTTGGCATAGGTTCAGTTAAATTAATGACTTTCATTCGTGCTCTCAGCGTTTAATTTCCCCAGCTATTGCACAGTTCAAGCCAAAAATAAAAACCTTTAAATATCAATGCATTAAATTTGGACACTTGATAAATAAGTCAAAATGACACACCATTAAAAGCATCAATAAAACACATTCAGGTCAAATTGACATGATGCTCAAAAAATCCCTTCTTGATGTTGCACTTGCACTTACCAAAGCAAGCAGTGTTGATCATAATTTCAGTTATCTGTTGAGTTGCATTAATGATTGGCTTGAATGTGATGCAGTTGCCTTATTATTGAAACAAGGCGATGTGTTAAAGCCCGTAGCCCTTCATGGGTTGTCGGACGATACGTTAGGAAGACGCTTTAAAATAGCGGAGCATCCGCGCTTATTTGAAATATGCCGTGGCAGTGAACCGCTAAAATTTGCCAAAGACTGTGGCCTACCCGACCCCTACGATGGTTTATTACAAAGCCAGCATGGCGACTTTCCTGTTCATGCCTGCATGGGCGTGCCGCTGCTGAGTAGCAAAGATAACAACGAACTATTGGGTGTTTTGACCTTTGATAGTTTAGATGAACATGCCTTTGACGCTTTAGCAATGAACGAGCTCAATCAACTAAAACAGCTAGCTGCAGGCTATGTTGAGCATGCCCTAACCTTGCAGCATTTTATGCAACACGCACAGCACAGCCATCAAGTTGCGCAGCAGCTTAACCTTGAGGCACTAACACGAGAAGGTGTCGAAATTATTGGTAATAGCCAAGCAATGCAGACCCTTAAAAATGATATTCAGCTGGTGGCTGCCTCAGAATTTAGCGTTTTAATACAAGGCGACACAGGCGTCGGTAAAGAACTCGTTGCGCGCAATATCCATTTAAACTCAAAACGCCGTGACATGCCGTTGATCCACTTAAACTGCGCATCGTTACCAGAGAACTTAGCCGAAAGTGAATTTTTTGGTCACAGTAAAGGCGCATTTACTGGCGCACATACTGCTCGCCAGGGTAAGTTTCAACTCGCCGATGGCGGCACGCTATTTTTAGATGAAATCGGCGAACTTCCGCTTGCCATGCAAAGTAAGTTATTGCGTGTATTACAAAGTGGTGAAGTACAAACGGTGGGGGAAGATCAAAGCCGTTATGTTGATGTCAGAGTGATTGCAGCAACCAATCGCGATTTAAAACAAGAAGTCGCTGCGGGGCGCTTTCGTGCAGATCTTTATCACCGATTAAGCGTTTACCCATTGCATGTTGCACCACTAAAAGAGCGCGATAACGATGTTATTTTATTAGCAGGCTTTTTTATTGAGCAAACATCTAAAAAACTGGCAATTAAGCAACTTAAGCTTAGTAGCGATACACAATTACTACTGCGTCAATATGATTGGCCAGGCAATGTGAGAGAGCTTGAACATGTGATCAGTCGCGCAGCACTCAAAGCCAAACAACAGCAATGGCAACAAAGCATTGTCACAATCGAGCCTGAACATTGTGATATTGCTAAAACCGCCGTTGCCGCACCAAGCCCTGTTGCAGTTAACGAACAAAAAGCCACTCGCTTATCGCTGAAAGAGGCAACTGACGCTTTTAGTTATCAATTGATTATGCAACAACTTGAACTACATAACCTAAACTGGGCTGCCACAGCACGTAGCTTAAGTGTTGATAGAGCCAACCTTGTGCGCCTAGCCAAACGGCTAGGCATTAGCGTTAAAAAGTCTGTTTAAGCTTTTAAATCTTTAAAATAGGCTTTTAAAAGCTGACTAAATGCTTGGACTTTGGCTGTGCGATGCACCAAGTGATGCGTTACCAGCCAAAGATCCGTTGGCCAGTTTAGCTCTTTAGGAAGCACTGGCAACAGTTCAGGGTATTGGCTTGCCACTTCATGCTGTAAACCACCAATTCCTAAGCCCCTCACAATCGCCCGTGTAGCTTCTGATGTTTCAGACACCCGTAACTTAATTTGCGAAGGTTCAATGTGTTGATCAACCCATGCAAAATAAGGCACTTTACCGTTATAGCCAGCCACCCCAGAGACAAAACTATGCTGCTGCAACTGCTCAATATTCTTTGGCATGCCATACTTTTCAATATAACTTTTAGAGGCATAAAACCCTGACGAAAGTTCAGCTAAATGCTGGGCAATATAGTCGCCTTCATCAGGCCGAGGACCTGCTCGCACGGCAATGTGTGCCTGACCGTGATCAAGACGTAAGCGGTTTTGATCAAGAATAACTTCGAGCTGCACTTGCGGGTGCAGGCTTTGAAACTGCTCACAGACATCACTAAGCACATCAATAAAACCACTGACCGTAGTTAATAATAAACTGCCTCGCAGTTGGCTATCAGCGGCAATAATATCGTTGTGAAGTTTTTCAAGTTCAGCGTTAATCGATTTTGCAGTCGCAAACAACTTAGCGCCAATTTCTGTCACTGTATAGCCACGGGCATGACGGTGGAATAACCGCGCATCAAGGTTATCTTCTAAATTGTTGATTCTTCTAAGCACTGTGCTGTGATGAACACCTAAAGATTCGGCAGCAGCGGTTAACGTGCCGAGCCTTGCCACCTCATAAGCAACTTTTACATCTTGCCAATCATCAAATTGAATCGCCATAACGGCTCCTTGTGTGCATATACGCACATAAGTTTTGCGTTTATTTGGCTTTTCTGCAAGCTGTTTTTTGCTACAGTGAGTATATCAACAGTGAAGCTTAAAAAAGGAAGCAATCATGACAGCACCAAAAATTATTGCCCTAGCAGGCAGCCTACGTAAAGACAGCTTTAATCAAAAACTGATCAATGAAGCTGCGCGCTTCGCCCTCGAAAGTGGTGCTGAAGTAGAAGTGATTAAATTAAGCGATTTAAACTTACCTTTATTTGACGAAGATATTGAAGCGCAAGGTACACCTGCTGGCGCACAATTATTAAAAGATAAGCTTCGCGCTGCTGATGGCATTTTATTAGCAAGCCCAGAATATAATGGCTCAATTACAGCGCCACTTAAAAACGCAATCGATTGGGCTTCTCGTACAGAGCAAGGCGCAGTACCCGCATTTCGTAATAAAGTCACAGCACTTTATGCATCTTCACCAGGTGGTTTAGGCGGCTTACGTGGTTTAAATCACGTACGTGATATTTTATCGGGTATTGGTAGTTTAGTGCTTGCAGATCAACTTGCAGTGCCTGCTATCCACAGCAAATTAGATGAGCAAGGCCGCATCAGCGATGCTGATACAGCCGATAAAGTTGCCAGCCTTGCCCAGCAACTTGTGAGCGTAGCGAGCAAATTAAATAATTGCTAGCCTAGTTTTATCGCTACTAACTTAGTTTTGTCGCTGCTAACTTAGCAGCGATAAAATCTTCATGGGTTACATACAATAAACTTGCGACACGGCGAATAACCATTTCTTCATGCTTATCTAAATTGCCATCTGCGTAGGCTAAACGCCACAACAGCTCGATGATATCAATACGCTGCTCGGCGCTGCACTGGGCATTAATTTGCTTTGAAAACTGAAAATAATCTATTGCATCATCTAGGCTTTGCGATGCACTTGCAACTAACTCTTGAACCTCTTCCTCGTTAAGCGAGAAATACTTCTTTAAGGTCTCATTCAGGGTCTGTTGCTCATCATCTTGTAACTCATTATCTGCACGCATAACCTCAATCAATAACGCAGCAACGGCGGTTTTTAGGTCATGCTCAGTAATGCTAGATTGGGTATCATTCAGCGCTGAAAACAGCTGTTTTATTTTATTGAGCATCACATTTTCCCTTTTTGGGTGTTAGACTACATGTAAGACGTAACGTTACCTTAGTTTGACTATGGATGCTAATTCAGGTTCAACATCACGATGAAACAAGGTATTAATCACATGGAGTTAAGTGTTTATGAGTGAACTGAGAAGTACACAAGCACTATTAATTAGCGCCGTTTTAATGTTATCGGGGTGCAGTAATGCACAGGCAGCAAAAGGCGAAACCGAAAAGCTCTATGACTTCGACGAAAAAGTCCATTACTACCAAACTAAATTGGCCGACGGCCGCTACCACCTCGAAATTCAGTCTGACGACTACAAGCACTTTCGCAATCAAAGCGTATTCTTACTGCGCCATGCTAGTCGCTTATGTAGAGACAAACCTTTTATGCTAAGAGTGACTGATGGGGTGCAGGAGTATGAACGTTTTCCAACTAAACCACGCGCCTATCAGCCACCTTTAACGGTTGTTTTACAGTGTGAAGACGAAGCTAAATAGTACTAGTCTTCATATCCCCACGGCGCGCTTGGCGGCGTGATAGGTTTTGTTAAGTCAAAATCAACGCGAAACTCACGTCCTTCACGCACTAAGCGATACGTAAATTGCTTTGGATAAATATACATTTGCCACGTGTTACCCATTGATTGGGGAATACCTTGACTCACAAACAACTCTTTTGAATACTGATCAGCCGGGAACGACTGTGCGTTAGCAAAACCCGCATCAAGAGTATGCCCACCATACATGGTTGATTTATCATCGCTGCCATCTTTATGGCGATGGTCATGCTTTAAACTAAGTCCACTGCCCGTTTTTGTGATGATCCAAGTACGAGATGCATCATCCCCTACATGAAATGGCACTTGTAACTCACGCTCGTTACAACGACGTACATGCATTACTAACTTTTTGCCCACAAATGAGCTCGGGCCAGCTGCGTTATCAACGCTCACTTTACCTTCGTAAGCTTTACCGCAATGGGCAGCGATATTATCAAAAAAGCCATCATGGCTTGGAATTGACACTAACGGTGCAGGTCGTGCAGCCGCTACTGATGATGCTGCCACGAGCATCGGTGCCACTAAGTATTTCATGGTGTGTTCCCTAAATAAAATTTCAGCCTAGCCTAATAGCTTAATAGCCATAAAGAAAACAATTACGATAAGCTGCTAGACAGCGAGTCGTCATCATGCTTTTACAACTAATATGTTGTCATTTTCAGCGCGAACTTTCATTAGCTTGAGAAGTGCTCGGTGAAAGTCCTGAAAGATCACCTCCCCCCATACTCGTGAATAAATGCCAAAGTTAGTGTTATCAAGTACCGTCGTTTTAAGGCTTAACAGCGTTTGATTATTACCACTTGTAACTAACTCATAACCGCCATGTAGCGGCGAAAAATATTCACCACCTAATTTCACATGCTGATCAAGTGCATGATCAGGAATTAACTCTGGGTCAATCTCAAAGTTATATAGCATTTTCTCATTCGGCAGCCACTCGCTTATTACCTCTTTAAATACAACATTTTTCTGCCACTGGCTGGTTCTAATTGCACCTACCCCATCACCACTCATATCAGCTCGAATTGGCCTAGGAATACCAATTAATTGCGAAAATGAACTTGGATATTCGCCCTCATGAATTTGGCTAACATTAGCTAATTGTTGCCACACAACATCAACAGGCGCATTGATAACAATTGTATTTTTAACTTCGTAAGTTTTCGATAAGTGTAAAAAGTTGAGCTCTAAAGGAGAAAGGATCAACGGCAACAAAGCTACCGACATCACCGCTTTGTTGCTTTTCTTTTCCCAAAGGCGATGACATAGCCCTGCTAACATACCGCCAATACTAGCAAAAAACATAAATGCAGGGAGAGCCATTGCAACGCAGATACTTCCTTCTAAAAGAGTTACTACGCTGACAAATAAGAACACAAAAATAGGTTGCCAAGCGACTACCGCCATTCTTCCATATGTCATCGGCGATAGTTGATTGTACTCAAAATGTACCCGTATAAACCCAATAGCCACAGGCACTAAAAACATAAACGAAATAGTAACAAGGCTACCGAAATTAAAGGTTCCGCTAATTTCAAGAAAGATGCGCATGCTGATGCCGTAAAACACACCCATCAAGATGCCGATAGATTTAGGAGAAAGAGGCCACATAGTTATTTGTTGTTTTCGTTATCTTACCAACCAAATTAACAACTTTATTTTTTAGAAACAAATAAAAACGCGGCCTTGGCCGCGTTTCAATATCTATAGTTATTGATTTAATGGTACTGCTGAATTAAATCGAATATAAGCTTTTAACTCTGGAGATTCTCCACTTCCACATATCTGTGTAAGATTTACAGCTAATTTTTGAATTTCATCATTAGAACTTTCTTCTAATTCAAATATTTCAAAATGTCCATAAAGCGTATTGCACCCTCTATGCATACCAGAAAGCTCTAATCCTGCTGCCGAATCATCTTGAAAAGGGTAGCGAGTAGCATTTAAATATTCGCCAACAGACAAGCTTGAATCACGAGGGGCTTTCAGGTTTATATTCCAATAACTTTCATCATTATAAAAAGAGAACTGCAAATGGGATTGATCATTTGAATCACGAGATACAGAAAAATCCCCCGTTGTCAGCGTCTCTACTACCTTCTCACCTTGGCTAACGTAATCACCTTCAATACCATCAATAAAAAGATATGTTCCTGAGTAAGGTAAGTACTGCAAAATTATCCTTTCTTTTGCAACATCACCTAGATCATTAGTCATCACCACTTCAATGGTTATATCTGACTCAACTCCTTCTGGTAAGCTAAAACTTGTAGAAACTGCATTTTCGTCATCAAATTCTATACCAGCATTATATAAATCAACCCACTTATAAGATTGAGCTTGGCCTTCATTGAAAGTACTACCTACAACACTCAGCGTAGGATAATGATTGTCTTGATAAAAATAGCTAGAACTTGTTAGATTAGGAATAATACTATCAGTAGTTTTTATATCCAAATCTATCCAGCTATACTCTTGTCCTGTAATACTTGTAATACCCGAAACATGTAACTCATAGTTTGTATCAGCTTTTAATGGCTGTTCTGGATAAATATTAATTAATGCACCATTAACCTCAACTCTAGCTGGAATATTAATATACTTATACCCTAATGGAGTTTGAAAATATGCACTGGCAGAGGTATCAGCAGCTACAGGTCTTGAAAAAATTAACGTTACTGGACCATCTAACTGAACAGAATTATTATTAACACTTCCAGTATCAAGCACATGCTCAAAGTTATCTGCCCGAAATGTTTTGATATTGTTAAATATATTAAACGAAGACATAGCTGAAACGAGGTAGCTGGACCAATAAATTTGACGCTGCTCTTCACTATAGCTAACGTTTAGCTTTTCAGAATCTGAAACAAAATTACTAGCAAGTTGAACTGACTCTTTTGCTGAGCTAATTTTGATAGAGCCTTTATGCGGATACTCCATAAAGTACCCATACCATGCATCTTCTTGAGAGAAACTATACTCACCATTTAAATTTGTATCATAAACAGTACCATTGATATCTATAGTGTAAGTCGCTGTATTAAAGTCGATTACTTTTTCAATGTTCAATTCTTTAATATTGACGTAATAAAAAGCTTCTTCGTAGCTAAATGGCTTTAAAGATATACCTTGGAGTTTTTCATCTGCTGCTATAGCTATAGTTCGAACGCTAGGTGAATATGAAAAGTGAGTAGAGTAGCTTCCCTTAAACGTCATCAACTCATTATATGAGTAAACACTTTCCAATATTTCAATATCACTGTTGTTGACGTTAAACTCAATAATACCGTTTTGCAGGTCAGCCTCTAAAATCGTAACTACTCTGAGACCACTTAAGGTATTCCGGTAATAATCAGAACAATCCTGGAAAGATTCCTGTAATACATCCCCTACAGAAATAGTGCTAGAATCATCATTATCCAAATATGAAAGAGTATATAACCCTCCATTTTCACATACTTTATCGAGGTCGATATTTTTTCGTTCAAGCTTTGCTAACAAGTGATTACTAATAGTTTGTGCTTCATCGAGAAGTACGTTTTGCAATAGCAAAACTGTTTTAGCTGCATCTAAAGGTTGTTTCCAAACATTAATGCGATGCTTTACATTAATTGTATGCTCAGCCTTAAATTCTTTACCTTCATAGTATACGTATAACCTGTATTTAAAAGCAGTATCTTCAACCACATCTAATGATTCTACTTTTAATATCGCCTTATCACTTACTATGCTGTTTTCTGAATCAAGCCATTGAAATGAGACATCAGTATCACTTTTGTTTATATTTGCTTGCAGCGTAAACCCGTCATCCTCCGATACACTTACAGGGCCATCTATTGAAACTGTTAATGGCGGCCTTGTTGATCAAATGCAACTCTCTAACAAATTCACTTAACTTACTGATATTTAGGCAGACCAAGGGTGTTGATCTTATTTAGCGCCTTCACTTTGATCATCGCTTCAACCAGTTGGCGATTGTAATCACGCGCATTTAGCTTAGCCCCCATCAACTGT